>CAZZNC010000016.1:0-10267 GCA_964655405.1 uncultured Anaerolineaceae bacterium
GCTCACCGCCGCGTCCGTCGGTGGCGCAGACCACCGTCGTCTGCACACCGTGTGCAGCCAGCGCTGCCAACGTGCCGCCGATCATCACGGTTTCGTCGTCGGGGTGCGCGCCGATGAAAACGACGTTGAGTTTGCTCATGGGAAACGCACCTGTTTGAGGTCAATGGCGGGGCCGTCCGTGCAAGCGGTGATGCGTCGGCGCGCGGGCACGAGGCACGCGCCGCATACCCCAACCCCGCAGGCCATCGGATAGTAGAACAAGCCGAAAACGTAGCCGTCGGGCACGTTGTGTTGGCGTAGCTGCGCGATGGTGGCGTAAAGGGGACCGTAGGTTTCCATATAGGCGTAGGAAGGCGCGAGCGCCAGCACTTGATCCGCCCAGGTGAACATTTCCACTTGGTCGGTCCAGCGCCAATCTGCCTCGCCGTGCAACACCTCCACCTCCGGCGGCAACAGCTCCAGCGGATAGCGGCGCGCATCGCCGCGCAGCACCAACGTCACCTCTACCCCGCCGCCGATCACTTTGCGCGCCAGGTGCATGAAAGGCGTGGGCAACGCGCCTTCGGCGATCAGCAGCAGATGCAGCAAATTGGGGCGCAAGGGGATCGGGCGTCCGACCGGGCTAAGCACGCTCAAGGCATCGCCCGGGGCATAGAAACGCTGCGGTGTACCTTCCACCACCACGCGCCCGGGTGTCACGGCGACCGGCAACCATTGCTCGCGCAAATACGGCTCCCAGCCGTCTTGATCTACCGGACGGACAAAGAGCGACTGCCCGGGTTCGAGGTGCATCAGCGCTGCCTCGACGGTCAGCTCGATTTGCAGCACGTCCGCAGAGACGCGCCGCACACGTTCGATGAGGGCTTGTGTTTCTCGCATGACACAAGCGTACTCGTCCTGCGGCAGGCTGGCAAGTGTGGATTGTTCGGGGAGGGGGTTGGGGACGTTGCCCCCATACCCCCGCTGCCTGCGCACTTGCCTAGCTGTGCGCTTCCTCCGGCTCTGGCGCAGGGAGCGGCAACGTCAGCGGCGGAGTGTAATCGTCCACCTGCAAGCCGTAGGCCGCCGCGACCAGCTCCACCGGATGCACGGTGTGGGCGCCGGTCAGCGCGCCGATCTGCCAACGGCAGGTTTCCGTATCACAGGCCACCACGTCCGCGCCCGCGTCGTAAACCTGTTCGGCCAGCTTCCAGCCGACCGCTTCGGCGATGTCGCGCTTTTCGGCTTTGTAGCCATACGTGCCCGCGATGCCGCAACATTCCGCGTCGATCTCCCACGCCTCCAACCCGGGAATGAGCGAAAGCACCTCCAACGCGGGACGCCCCATGCCGTGCGCTTTGAGCTGGCACGGCGCGTGATAGGGCAACTCATACGGTACGGGTTGGAAGTCCAGCGGCAAGCGGCCTTCGGCGTGCAGCTTGGCGAGAAATTCCATGAAGTCGTAGGTGTGAGCGGCTACGATCCGCGCGTCCTCGTCGGTCAGGCCGAGCACGTGCTCATAGTCGCCTTTGATCGCGGTCATGCAGCTTGCCGACGTGCCCACGATGGGGATGCCTCGGCGGGCGTAGGGGGCCAGGTGCTTGATGTTGGTGCGGGCGTAGCGCCGCGCCGCCTTGAAGTCCCCGTTGGACTGGGCGGGCAGCCCGCAGCAGGTTTGCGGCGGCACTTCCACCACAAAGCCGATGTGTTCCAGCACGGCCACCGCCAGCTTGCCGATGTGCGGCTCGTAGGTGTTGGTGGAACAGCCGTGAAAGTAGACCACACGCGGCGCGTCTTTGGGCGGTTTGGGGCGGCGGCGGGCGTGTTTTTTCCACCAGCGGCGGAAGGTGTAACCCGCCCATCCCGGCAGCGGCGCGCGCGCCGAGATGCCGAACGTCTTTTCCGCCAGCCAGCGCAGCGGGCGGTTGCGGATGGCGGCGTTGAGCAGCGGGGCGAAGGGCGTGCCCAGCCGCCCCCAAAGCTCGTTGCGGCTCAGAAACCAGTTGCGCAACGAAAGGCCGTGCGTTTCCACCATGTGCGCCTTGGCTTGCGTGTTGATCTCCATCACGCGCACGCCGTGCGGACACACCAGCGTACACACGCCGCAGCCGGAACAGTAATCCACCGTGTGGTCGGGTGAGGGGGCATCGGGTTCGCGCAGGCGCTCGGCTTGCGGCCCAACGGTTTTAGGCCCGGGGAAAAGGGGCGTCACCGCCGCCACCGGACAGGACGCCGTGCAAATGTTGCACTTCAGGCAGGCGTCCGCCGTGAAGCGCGTTTCGGCCAGTTCCAGCAAGCTCAAGCCTGGGTGTGTGTCGTTTTCGTGCATGGCTACCCCGCCGCCTCAGTCCAAATCCAGCGCCGCGCGGGCTGCGCGCCAGGCCGTCGCCAGCGCCACGCCCTCGGCGCAACCGTCCGTGAGCGGATCGTAACCGGCCAACAGGTCGCCCGCCGCGTAAACGTTCGCCAGGGCGGGCGCGCCCCCGGCGTCCAATGGCTGCATACGGGCGTCCACGCGCACGCCTGTGCGGTGGATCGGGTGACCGCGCGTGTCGAGCAAATGTTCCCGAAACCAGCCCGCGCGCCCCTCGCCTTCCGGCGCCACGACCGGCAGCCCGAAGATCGGTTCGCGTAGCCGCCCGTGCATGTCGCTCAGCACGCCGCCGTTATAAAGGCCGCCCGTCGCCAGGATCACGCGCTCGGCGCGGAAGGTGTTGGCGTGGCCGAGCGCGGCCACTTCCACGCCCAGGCAGCGCCCGCCTTCCACCAGCGCGCGCGTCACCGCGTGGCCGACCTGCACACGTGCCCCTTTGCGCAGCAGCCAGCGCCGCAGCGCGTTGGTCAGCCGCACCCCGGGGAGGCTCGGCGGCAGCGTGGCAATCTCGAAAACCTGCCGCCCCAGGTACGCGCTGAGGTCGGCCAGCGCCTCGGCGTGCCGGTCCAGCCCCAGGATCGCCGGAAAACCGACCTTGCTGGCGCCGCGCACCTGCCCGCGCAGTTGGCGCGCGACCGCCCGGCGCACGTCCGCGCGGTCGAAAAAGCGCGCCAGGTCGTTGGGCCACCAATCCCACTTGCCCGCGTGCAGCGGCACGTCCACCCAGGCCACCCGCGCGCTGAAGCCCTGTTCGCGCAGTTGGCGCGCCATCGCGTCGGGGTAAAAGTCCCGCCAGCCGCGTATGCCCACGATCAACAGCTCACCGGCGAAGTCGGTCAGGTCGCCGTTGGCGAACGCACGCGGCGCGGCGTAGGGCGTTTGCAGCGCGCCGAGCGCGGTGGGCAACCGCCAGTTGCGCCCGTCCTGTTCGCGGTGCAAATAGGGCAAGCCGAGCTCACGGGTCAGCCGCGTGAAAGCCTCGAGCGCACGGGCGGGCGCGTCTGCTCCGGCCAGCGCGTAGGGGTGCGCAGGGTCGGCGGCGACGCCCTCGGCCAAAGCGGCCAGCGTCGGCCTCTGCGCCCCGTCCCAAAAGCTGAGCCACCCGGGGGCGACCATCTGCTGCCCCCAACCTTGCGCGATCACGCGCACACGGGCGCCCGCTTGCGTGGCGAAACAGGCGGCGGCCAGCCCTGCCAGCCCCGCGCCGATCACGATCACGTCGCTGTGCGCGCCCTTATGCTCCATCTTCGCCGTCCTCCGCGCTCGGCAAGCGGTCTAGCCCCAACGTGCGCCGATAGATCAGCTCGTCCAGGTAGAATTGGCGCAACTGTTGCCCCCAAAGCAGCGGGCGCACGCCTCGGAAACGCTCTTCGACGAAGTCCGCCAGCGCACGGGCGGGCGGTGCGTCGCTTTGCGGCCTCAGTTCCTGCAACACGCCCGCCGCGCGATAGCCGCAAAAGCCGCCCTGACACGGCCCCATGCCCAGGCGCAAGTCCCGCCGCAGATCGTCCAGGGCGACCGGCTGCTCGCCGTAGCTGCGGATCGCTTCTTCCAGTTGCGGGCGCGTGACCATTTCGCACTCGCAGATCAGCGCGCCCTGGCTTTCGCCCGCTTCCAGCTTGCGCCAGCGGTCGGAAAGGCGGTGCAGGCGCGGCGGCTCGGTGGGCAGCGGCTCATCGGCGGTGGTGCAAGCGGCCTCCACGCCGAGCTGCGCACAGACCGCGTCCACCGCTTTTTCAGCCATCAAGCGGCAGGTGGTCAGCTTGCCCCCGACCACCGTCACCAGCCCGCGCACGCCGTCCCGCGCCGCGTGATCCAGCACGGAAAAAGTGCGGCGCACCGCGCGCCCTTCCGCGTCGTGGTGTTCGGCTTCCGGCGGCTCGTAGAGCGGGCGCACGCCCGCCCAAGCGCGCAGCGCGCGCGCCTGCGCCATAGCGGGCACAACGGCGGCGGCTTCTGCGATGATCTTTTCCACTTCCCACGTTTCGACGCGGCGGTCGTCGGGGCGCTCGGTGTGCACGGAGGTCGTGCCCAGGATGCAGACCGTGCCCACCGGCACGAGGATGTCGCCATCGTCAGGCGGGCGCAGCCGGTTGACCACCGTATTGACCCAGCGCGTGGTCATGGCGATCATCGCGCCGCGATCAAAGAGTACGCGCACGTCCAAGCCCGCCAGCCGCGCGATCTCGCCTGCCCAGGGGCCCCCCGCGTTCAGCACGCACGCGGCGCGGACGGTGCGCCGCTCGCCGCTGCGCACGTCTTCCAGCTCCGCGCCGGTGACCGTGTCTCCCTCGCGCAGCAGCGCGACCACGCGGTGATAGGTCAGCGCGTCTGCCCCGTACTCTTGCGCCGCGCGCACAAAGCCGTGCGTCAGCTCGAAGCCGTCTATCGCCCCGTCCGGCACGCGGTAGACGGCGCGCAGATCGGCGCTGAGCGTGGGTTCTTCGGCGCGGGCTTGCGCGGGCGTCAGCTCTTGGGTGGGGATGCCGCTCGCCGCACAGCCGACAAGCCAATTGTGGATGAAGTCCGGCGGGTCTTGCGGCGCGCTGACAAAAAAACCGCCCGTGTCCTCCACGGCAAAAGGCGCGATGCGGCGCAGCACGCGGTTTTCCGTGATGCTCTCGGACGCCGTTTCCGGATCGCGCACGGCGTAGCGCCCGCCGGAGTGCAGCAGCCCGTGATAGCGCCCCGACGTGCCGGTCGCCAGGTCGCCCATTT
Source organism: uncultured Anaerolineaceae bacterium (assembly GCA_964655405.1). Classification (GTDB taxonomy): domain Bacteria; phylum Chloroflexota; class Anaerolineae; order Aggregatilineales; family Aggregatilineaceae; genus JALSSH01. The sequence continues at coordinate 5,072 of CAZZNC010000016.1, forward strand.
CCACCAGCAGCGCGCGCAGCCCCCGCCGCGCCAGGTCATAGAGCGCCGCCGTGCCCGTCGCGCCGCCACCGATCACCAGCACGTCTACCGTGTCGGTTGCCACGTTCGCCTTACTCCTCGCTGCGTTGTGTTAGGATTTGTGCGGGGAAGCATAACACGTGCGGGACAGCGTGCCCAGTATCACCTGTCACCGTGCAGACGGGACAAATAGCGCGGTGGTGGCCGAAGGAAACCGGCCACCACCGCGCTATCGCCCCAATTTATACCAGGGGCGTTGTTACAAGATTTTGCTCAGGAAGAGTTTGGTGCGTGCGTGGGAAGGGTTTTCGAAGAGAATTTCCGGCGGCGCTTCTTCCACGATCTGCCCCTCGTCCATGAAGACGGCGCGGTCGGCGGCGGCTTTGGCAAAGCCCATTTCGTGGGAAACCACCACCATCGTCATCCCCTCTTGCGCCAACTCCAACATCACGTCCAACACCTCTTTGATCATTTCCGGATCGAGTGCGGAGGTCGGCTCGTCAAAGAGCATGATTTTGGGGTCCATCGCCAACGCGCGCGCAATGGCGACGCGCTGCTGTTGCCCACCGGAAAGCTGCCCGGGGTACACGTCCGCTTTTTCTGGAATGCCGACCTTTTCCAGCAAATAGCGGGCTTTTTCCTCGGCTTCGGTTTTGGAGCGCTTGCGCACCACGCGCTGCGCCAAAATGATATTGTCCAGCGCCGTGCGGTCGGGGAAGAGGTTGAATTGCTGGAAGACCATGCCCACCTCGACACGCACTTTATTGATGTTGCGCGCGCCTTTCAATGGGATGCCGTCAACGATGATCTCGCCGCTGTCTACGGCTTCCAGACGGTTCAGGCAGCGCAGCAGGGTGGACTTGCCCGACCCGCTCGGCCCGACGATGAGCACCACTTCGCCGGGCGTCACATCTATGCTGACACCGCGCAGTGCGTGTACCGTGCCGTGCAGCGTGTGAAACTGTTTGTGTACGTTGCGTACCTGGATGATCGGTTCTGTTTTCTCACTCATAGTTCATCTCCGCCCCTAGCCCGGCAACCGCGAGCGACGTTCGATGATGCGCACAAGCATTGAAAGGAAAAGCGTCATCAGCAAATAGAGCACAGCGACTGTGTTGTATCCTTCAAAGGCGCGGAACGTGCGTGAAATGTAGAGCCGCCCCAGTTGCAACAAGTCCGGCAAGGCCAGCACTGAGATCAGCGCCGAGTCCTTGAGCATGGCGATAAAATCGTTGCCCAATGGCGGCAGCACTACGCGGATCGCTTGGGGTAACACGACGTAGCGCATGGCTTGGGGATAGCTCATGCCCAAACTGCGTGCCGCTTCCATCTGCCCACGATTGATGCTTTGGATGCCTGCACGGAAGATTTCTGCCACGAATGCACCATAGCCGAAGGCCAAGCCCAAGACGGCTTCTTGCTCATCGCTGAGATTGACGCGGATGGGGTCGGGGAACGTGCCCAGGTCGCCGATGTAAGCGATGCCCAAGCTGTTCCAGAACTTCAGCGGCGCGTTGATCACGGCCAAGATGCCGTTCATCACGACCACGAGCGCGTCCGGCATGTTGATCGGGTGGTCACGCAGATAGGGACTGACCACGAAACCGGCGTAAAGCAGAATCACCAGCAGCGGGATACCGCGTATGACTTCCACGTACAGCGTGGAAATGGACGTGAAGAACGTTTGCACCAGCTTGGAGCGGAAGGTCATGGGGTTGGTTTGTACGCGCATGATGCCTACGATCAACCCAATGATCAACGCCAGCCCGTAAGCCTGGAAAGTGACGCGCAGCGTGAGGAAGATGCCTGCGTTGCAGCCGCGCAAGTTGTTAAGCGCACACGTGCCTGGCTCCATCTTGCGCCGTTCCAGAATATTGGCTTGAGCCACTTCGACATATTCCGGCTCGGTGGTGATGACCGTAATCGTGTTGGCATCCTCCGACGCAACACGCCCCGTGATCACGTCGTCCGTTTGTTTGACCGTGACCCGACAGCCGGATTGGCAGGCTTGCGTAGCAAGGTTGGTAAGATCGGTGTTGGGGTTTTCCGTGATCCAAGCGTCTATCTCGGGATGGTCGGGGCCTGGCGCGATATACAGCATCCCGTCTATGTCCCCCGCCGCGGTCGCCGCTAGCAGATCGTCCGCGTTGTCATAACGCACCAGCTCCACCTGGGCTTCGCCGTCGCTATACACCAGCGGCACGCGCACGCTGTTTTCTTCGGTTAACGAGGCCAGGAAATCCTCGCCCGCGTCGGACTCATAATAGCCGATGCGCACCGTGTCCCCGTCGCCCACCGTGCGCCCTGCGGCGTCCGGATTGAAGGCGCGGGTCAGCGTGGCAACGGTGAAATACTCCACATCGCGCATCTTCAACTCGCGAGAACCCCCGTCGTCCAGGGTGATGCTTAAGTTGGTGTTGCTCAACGTTTTGAGCGTGCCGGTGATTGTTTCTCCCTGGCGTTGGATGGTGACGATTTCGGCGTCCTTGCAATCTGGCTCTGCTTCATGGTCGCACGGGATCACGTCTACCACTTCGCGGCTCAGTACGCGGGAGGCGGGAAACGTTTCTTTGTCCTCGTCCACCGTGCGGATGCGCATGGTCTTGTCGTTAATGGACGTGATCGTGCCGATGACGGTGCGTGACTTGAGATAAGTCACCCGCACACGTACTTTCCCGTCCACTTCTTCGCGTTCTTCTTGGACGATGTTGTCTTTGGGGAGCAACACCAAGCCGCTGTCGGTGTTAATGGACAGGTGCGCGGAGGTTTCTGCCACCAAAAAACCGGCTTTGGAAACCAACGTGGGGTCGGCTTCGGTCTTCAGAAGTTGGTTGATAACGGTGATGACCGTGTCGCCGGTTTCACCGGCATATTCGCCCACGATCTCGACGTGTTCTCCCACCACCAAGACGGCCTTGTAAAGGTTGTCGGTGGAGGTTTGGGGATCATCTGTCAACGAGCGTAAAACCCGACGGTATGCGGCAGAGGTGAGCATCGAATAGAGCACCACTACGGCCACTACCCCCAGGATGATCGCCCACCAGGGCAAATCGGCTGCCCAGTAGATGAAGCGTTCGTAGGGACCGCGTGCTTCCATTTCCTGAATTGGCGTGTCGGGGGGGAGCATGGAGGCATTTTGTTGCTCGGTGCGCGTCCGTTCGTCTGGCATAAGATTCTCCACTATCCTACGTATCAAAAACAGGCCAAATGGCCGGATAGTCGGTTGTCAAAAAGACGGGACGAGGTTTTCTGTGAAGCGACCTCGTCCCGCGTGTATTTGGGTTGTTTTATTCCGCCGGGCGGAACATTTCGGGCGGTTCGACGCCGAACCATTGGAGGTAGATCTCGCGGTAGGTGCCATCGGCGATCATGTCTTCGAGGGCCGCGTTAACCGCGTCGAGCAGTTCCGGCTCGTCTGGTTGAACGGCGATGCCGTAGTATTCTTCGCTGAGCGGCGGGCCAACGAGCACCGCGTCCAAGTCGGGGTTCTTCTCGATGATGTCGGCGCTGGTGGGGCCGTCGTTGATGATGGCATCCACGTCGCCGGAAACAAGCGCCTGAAAAGCGAGTGTGATCTCGTCGTAGCGCACGACTTCCACGCCCGGGACTTCCTCGGAAGCGTAGATGTCGCCGGTGGTGCCGGACTGAACGCCGACACGCAGGCCGGCCAGGTCGTCCACGCCCTGGATCTCATCGGCGCGGTCTTGCAGGACGGCGATGCGCTGGCTGGCGTAGAAGTAGGGGCGGGTGAAGTCGATGATCTCTTCGCGCTCGTCGGTGATGGTGGCGGCACTGGCGACCATGTCGAACTCACCGGAAGAGAGAGCCACAAAGATGCCGTCCCAACGGGTGTTGACCATCTTGTACTCGAAACCTGCGCGTTCGGCAATGGCGGCGACCATGTCGGCGTCGAAGCCCACGATGTTGCCGTCTTCGTCCACGAACTCAAAGGGCGGATATTCCGCGTTGGTGCCCACGGTGATCACGCCGAAATCGGTCTCGGCTGCGCCTTCTTCGGGCGCGGCAGCTTCTTCGGATGCAGCTTCCTCAGATGCCGAGGCGTCTACCGCTTCCTCGACGGCCTCAGCACCGGCTTGAGCTTCGCTCGCAGCTTCCGCTGCGGCTTCCATTTCCCCTTCGCTGGGGGCTTCAGCTTCTGCGGCTTGTGCATTTTCTGCCGCATCTGCAACGGTTTCCGCTGCCGCCTCTACGGCTGCGGCGGTTTCGGCGTCCGCGTCGGTGTTTTCTTCTTCGGCGGCAGCTTCGCCCTCGGCGGCCTCAGCTTCTGCATCTTCGGCTTCGCCCTCGCCCTCTTCTTCCGCGCTGGCTTCGGGGCGGAACATTTCGGGCGGTTCGACGCCGAACCACTGGAGGTAGATCTCGCGGTAGGTGCCATCGGCGATCATGTCTTCGAGGGCCGCGTTAACCGCGTCGAGCAGTTCCGGCTCGTCTGGTTGAACGGCGATGCCGTAGTATTCTTCGCTGAGCGGCGGGCCAACGAGCACCGCGTCCAAGTCGGGGTTCTTCTCGATGATGTCGGCGCTGGTGGGGCCGTCGTTGATGATGGCATCCACGTCGCCGGAAACAAGCGCCTGAAAAGCGAGTGTGATCTCGTCGTAGCGCACGACTTCCACGCCCGGGACTTCCTCGGAAGCGTAGATGTCGCCGGTGGTGCCGGACTGAACGCCGACACGCAGGCCGGCCAGGTCGTCCACGCCCTGGATCTCATCGGCGCGGTCTTGCAGGACGGCGATGCGCTGGCTGGCGTAGAAGTAGGGGCGGGTGAAGTCGATGATCTCTTCGCGCTCGTCGGTGATGGTGGCGGCACTGGCGACCATGTCGAACTCACCGGAAGAGAGAGCCACAAAGATGCCGTCCCAACGGGTGTTGACCATCTTGTACTCGAAACCTGCGCGTTCGGCAATGGCGGCGACCATGTCGGCGTCGAAGCCCACGATGTTGCCGTCTTCGTCCACGAACTCAAAGGGCGGATATTCCGCGTTGGTGCCCACGGTGATCACGCCGAAATCGGTCTCGGCTGCGCCTTCTTCGGACGTAGTCTCTTCCTCGGCGGCAGCAGCTTCGGCCTCGGCGGTTGCAGTGGCGTTGGCGGCTTCCTCAGCGGCAGCAGCTTCAGCCTCGGCGGTCGCAGTGGCGTTGGCAGCTTCCTCAGCGGCA
>CAZZNC010000016.1:10367-16640 GCA_964655405.1 uncultured Anaerolineaceae bacterium
GGCAGCAGCTTCAGCCTCGGCGGTCGCAGTGGCGTTGGCAGCTTCCTCAGCGGCAACAGCTTCGGCCTCGGCGGTTGCAGTGGCGTTGGCTTGTGCGGTTGCTGTGGCGTTTTCGTCGGCGTTCGAACTCGAACCAAGAGCAATTGCGGCGACCACCACAATCGCGGCAAGTACGCCTAACACCAACAGACCTTTGCCGGAGGTAAAGAACTTCCGCCAATTTGTCTGAACCGCGCTATTTTCTCCCTGAGTTGACATATGTTTCTCCTCTCGTCGAACAATTACTTCTGATGTAATTTGGGGGTCTTGCAATCTAAAACGACGGTGACTTTGTATTAGGAGTGCGAACGGATCAAATTCCGCACTCTATAATACACCGACTTACCCAAATCGTGTAAAACTTGTTCGTGCAAACTATACGTAGGAAGGCAAAGAATGGCTTTTTGGGAACACGAACGGAAAAGGCGGAGAAATTAGATGCGTGGATGATGACGGTGGAAACCGTCGGAAATGGTGCAAAAGGGTGTCGTGGTTCATGGTGTTGCTGGACGCATCTTCTGTATATTTGTGTCGTGTATCGTCGTTACCCTCCCCTTCCCGCGCGAAAGTTCCTTGACAGTCTTTCCAAAGCTGCTTTATAATTCCGCTTTGTCCGGCGCTTTCGCCGCGACAAGAAACAGGCGAAGGAGAGTTTGAAATGGGTCCGCTGCCCAAGCGTAAAGTATCCCGCTCGCGCCGGAACAAGCGGCGCGCCCACGACCATTTGTCGCTGCGCCATTTGGTGATTTGCGATGTGTGCGGCGAATACAAGCCGGCGCATGAAGTCTGCCCCCATTGTGGCGGCTACAACGGTCGTGAAGTGCTGCCGATGGACGAAGACGAAGATTAAATCCCCCTCTTTTGGCGGCTGGGATCATAGGGCCGTGCTTTGTGCACGGCTCTTTGCTTTTTTGGAGGCGTTCGTTTGGTGGGCAAGGCGGCGGGGTGTGGGTACACTCGCTGCCGCCTGACCATCCGTAACCAAGCAGGAAGGAGGAATGCGCCGCTTTTCAGTCAAAAGCATCGGCGCGAATTTCGATGAATTGGGACAAAACGGCATGTGTGTTCCCCGGGCAAGGATCGCAAGCGGTCGGCATGGGGGCAGACCTGGTACAGACGTTCCCCCAGGCGCGTGAAACGTTCGCCCAGGCCGACGATCTATTGGGCTTTGCGCTAAGCCAACTGTGCTTCGAAGGGCCGGAAGAAGCGCTCCGCGACACGCTCAACACCCAACCCGCACTCTACGTGATGGGCGTGGCGTTATGGCGTGTGTTGCAAGCCGAACTCGGAGAAGCGTTGCGGCCTGCGTTCGTGGCAGGCCATAGTCTGGGCGAGTTCACCGCGCTGACGGCTGCCGGTGCGCTGGACTTCGAACACGGGGTGCGCTTGGTGCGCGAGCGTGGACGTTTGATGAACGAGGCGGCACAACGGCGCCCGGGCGCGATGGCTGCTATCTTGGGCTTGGACGCTGAAGTCGTGCGCGAAATTTGCGCGGAGGCCGCCGAGCAGAACGGCGGCGTGTTGGTGCTCGCCAACGACAATTGCCCGGGACAGATCGTGATCTCCGGCGAAAAGGCTGCTCTGGACGCCGCATTGCCGTTGGCGCAAGAACGCGGCGCGCGCCGCGTGGTGCCGTTGGCCGTCAGCGTGGCCTCGCATTCGCCTTTGATGGAAGCGATCACGCCGGACTTTCGGCGCGTGCTGGACCAAACGCCCTTTGACACCCCGCGTATTCCCATCGTTGGCAACGTCAGCGCGGCGCTGTTGGCCGACCCCGACGCTATCCGAGCGGAGTTGGGGGGGCAGCTCACTTCTACAGTGCGGTGGACGGAGTCTGTGCGCTATATGTTGGGGCAGGGCGTGGAAACATTTGTCGAACTCGGCCCCAAAGAGGTGCTCACCGGCTTGACCAAACGCATCGAACGCAAAGCCAAGCGCTTGGCGCTCAACAACGCGGAAGCTGTACAGGCGTTCCTGCAAGAGGCGCGCGCGTAGGTTTTTGTGCAACTTGCACGAGACGTAAGACGTAATTGTCGGCTTGTATAATCGCGCACGTTCCGAAAGTTGCGCAGTTTTGTTTGTTTTGCACGAGGTCGGGGCTGCTATTGCGCACGACCTCGTTTATAATTCGGCGCGTGTGCTCGTTGGAGAACAGCAAAAGGAGCGAAATTGCCCTATGGACGACAAAGCCCGCGAAGTGCTGGAGATTGTTAAACGTGAAGGCGTGCGGTTCATTGACCTTCAGTTTACCGACATTTTCGGGACGACTAAAAGCGTGACCTTGCCCAGTAGCCGCCTGGAAGAAGTGTTGGAACGCGGCATGTGGTTCGATGGATCATCCATCCAGGGCTTTGCCCGCATCCAAGAATCGGATATGTATTTGCAGCCCGACCCGATCACCTTTCGGTTGCTTCCCTGGACAGGCAACGGTGACCAAAAGTTGCGGGCGCGCATCATCTGCGACATCCACAATCCGGATGGCAGCCCCTTTGAAGGCGATCCGCGTTACGTGCTCAAGCGCGCGGTGGCACACGCCGAGGAAATGGGCTTTACGTACAACGTGGGGCCGGAACTGGAATTTTTCCTCTTCCGCGACGTGGGAACGCAGGCCGTGCCGCATGATGTGGGCGGTTATTTCGACTTTTCCCCTGGCGACGAGGCGCAGCGTGTGCGCAGCGACATCGTGGAGGCGCTCTTGGCGTTGAAAATCCACGTGGAAATGGAACATCACGAAGTCGCCATCGGGCAACACGAAATTGACTTCCGCTATGAAAACGCGCTTCATGCTGCCGACAACTCTGTGACGTTCAAATACACGGTCAAAGGCGTGGCCTCCAAACACGGACTTTTTGCCACTTTCATGCCCAAGCCGGTTTTCGGCGTCAATGGCAGCGGAATGCACGTTCACCAAAGCCTGGCCGACCCCACAGACGGGCATACTCTGATGTACGCTGCCAACGGGCGTTTTGCGCTTTCGGAACTGGCCCAGCAATTCATCGCAGGGCAGCTTTTGCACGCGCGCGCATTGGCGGGCGTGGTGGCCCCGACGGTCAACAGCTACAAGCGGCTGACCCCGGGCTATGAAGCGCCGGTGTATGTGTGTTGGGCGCAGCGCAACCGCTCAGCGCTGATTCGCGTGCCGCGTTACTCACCCGGGCGTGAGCAAAGCTCACGGGTTGAGCTGCGTTTCCCCGACCCCAGTTGCAATCCGTATCTGGCCTTTGCTGTGATGTTGGAGGCGGGCTTGGACGGTATCGTCCACAAGATGCAGCCGCCCGAACCGGTCAACGACGACGTTTTCCATTGGACAGAAGCAGAGCGCGAGGCGCACGGTGTGGACGTGCTCCCGGGCACGCTGGAAGAAGCACTGGACGCATTGGAGCAAGACGAGGTCGTGCGGGGGGCGTTGGGGCAACACGTTTACGAGCATTACATGCGCGCCAAGCGTCACGAGTGGGACACCTATCGCATCCACGTTTCGGATTGGGAACTGGAACACTATTTGCATGCCATCTGAGCGCTGGCACGGTTGCTCAGCGCCGTCCTGAGGGCAGCCTGACGGTTGCCCTTTTGGTTATATTCTGTGGAGACGCTGAGCAAGTATGCCAGAAAGGGAACGTTATGGGGTCACAAAGCAGCGCACACCACAAAGCACAGGCTGCCCAAAAAGGGCCGTTGGCGCTGGCTATTGTCACGGTCAGCGATACGCGCACGCCCGAAACCGACGTCAATGCCGCCTATTTGCGCGAACAAATGGCCGCCGCCGGTCATAAGGTCTGCGCGTATCATTTGATCAAAGACGAGCCGGAGCAAGTCGCCGAAGCGTTGGAAGCTGTGTTAGAAGCCGGCGCACAAGCCGTGCTTTTCAACGGCGGCACGGGCGTTTCTCGCCGTGACCGCACCTTCGATGTGCTCAGCCGCAAGCTGGAAAAGACGCTGCCGGGGTTTGGGGAGCTTTTCCGCATGTTGAGCTATGAGCAGGTGGGGGCGGCGGCGATGCTTTCACGAGCGGTCGCCGGTGTATATCGTGGTATGGTGGTTTTTTCGACGCCTGGCTCACCGGCAGCGGTGCAATTGGCGTGGAAAAAGCTGATCGCGTCCGAGCTGGCGCATGTGGTGTGGGAATTGGGACGCTAAAACGTTGGCGGTTGTCTGCAAACCCGTTATGATCGCCCCATGAGCGACGAACAGAAATTCCCCATCAAAAAGCGGCGCGGGCCAGGCCAAGCGTATTGGTACGTGGTGGCGCACGCCGTAGACATGACCAGCGCAGCGATTCCCGCCGGCCTGTTGCGCAGCGCGGATATTCCCGTTTTTCTCTTCCGTGAAGCGGCGGGGCAAAGTGCGCTTCCGCTTTCGGTAGGGATGTTGGGGGGCGTGGACGTGGCTGTGCCGGAGTCCTTTTACACCGAAGCGTTGGCGCTGTTGGAAGCCGACGACGACACGCCGGACGAGTTGCCTTCCCAGGCTGCCGAGCCGCCGCAAGACTGAGGCCGAGGGACGGAATGCCGCGACGTACAAACGCGCGTGGATGCTGGCAAGCGACGTTGGCCCCGATTTTGGGCTTGGTGCTGGTGTTGGCTTGGGGCACCACCGCGCGCGCGGGCCTCTATGCGCGTTTTATTTTGCCCCCGCCGCAAAGCGTGGCCGAACGCTGGTGGAAACTGGCCGAAAGCGGCGCGCTTTGGCGGCATACGTGGGTGACGCTGGACGAAGTGCTGCAAGGGCTGGCGCTGGGCGTGCTGGCTGCTTTCGTCTTGGGCTACCTCATCGCCAAGAGCCGCGCGCTCGCTTCCATTCTGACCCCCTATCTGGTTGCGTTGCAAGCGGTGCCCATTGTGGCGATTGCGCCGTTGCTGATCATCTGGTTTGGCTCTGGCACGGCCAGCAAGGTGATCATTTGCGCGCTGCTGGTCTTCTTTCCTATGCTCGTCAATACGGTAGTGGGGATGCGCAGCATTCCCTCGGAGCTGCGCGATTTGATGCGCACGCTCGAAGCTTCCCCCTGGCAAACGTTCTGGCACTTGGAGCTGCCCGCCGCGCTGCCGGTGGTGCTGGGCGGGCTGAAGATCAGCGCCACGCTTTCGGTGATCGGAGCCGTAGTGGGGGAATTCGTCAGCGCCAGCGCGGGGCTGGGCTATTTGATCAACTTTGGGCGCGGTACGTATGACACGCCGTTGGTGATCGCTACGGTATTTACGCTCACAGGACTGGCGTTGGCTCTTTACGGGCTGGCGGCAGGGCTGGAGTGGGGCTTGTTGCGCTGGCAGCGTGTCCACACACGGCAGACAATGCGCTGAGCGGGTGCGGGGCTTCTCGTGCGGTTAGCTGGTCGTGCCTTCGATACACTGCGCACCGGTCGGGCCGATGGTGATGCTGTAGCGCACGTTGTGCGGCAGATTGATCCGGTCACCCGGGCGCAAAGTCACGCGCCGTTTGGCGTCTGGAAAAGCCAGCTCGACCGTTCCTTGCACGCAGTACAGCGCCTTGTCGTAGCCATGGCTGCGCACCGGATAGCGAAAGTTGGGCATGTTGGCCCACACATACGGGCGCAGCCCTTCGCGGCGCAGCAACCGCGAGATGATCTCCAACGTGGGATGTTGTCCCCCGCGCCAGCGCGTCACCCTGACCTGCGCTCCCATTTCGGTCGTTGTCATATAGCACTCCACAGAATAAATTTTCCTGACTCTTGTGGCGTGATCATATACAAGAGTTTCGGAGAACACAACGGTTTCTTGGCTGCACGTGCTGATTTTAGACGCATTTCTTATGCGGAGGATGTCGGTGATGTGTCCGAAGGTGGCCGCAAAACCTCCGGATTGCGCGCCAAATCCAGCAGCAGCGCGCGTTCCTCTTCTTCTGTGTGGACTGTGCCGTCCAGCCAGGCCTGGCGCAAACGTTGTAACAGCACGCCGTAAAGCGGCCCGCGCGGCAGGCCCGTCAATGCGTGGATGTCATGCCCGTTCAACGTCGGATGCACAAAACGCCACGTTTGCGCAAAGCTGGCGATCTGCTCACGGGCAACGGCGGTCGGCGCAGCGGCCCACGCGGCCAGCCAGCCCACTTCGCTCAGCGGCTCTAGCAGCGCCACCACCACGCTCGGACGCTGCGGTGTGTTGAGTTGTGGCAGGTGCGCAATGGCCGTGCGCGCATCGTGCAGGTGATCCAAGTAGGCGCGGGAAAAAAGTAGCCGGCGCCCGAACTGCTCCAATTCTTCGGCGTTTAGGCGGCTGG
>CAZZNC010000017.1:0-16597 GCA_964655405.1 uncultured Anaerolineaceae bacterium
CAGGGATCGTTGTGGTGGCGGCACAACGGCCACTTCCGCGCAAAATTCCTCCAAGGCAGCGCGGTTGAGCCGCAATTGGTCAGCGTCGCCGAAAGAAAGCAGATGGGCTTCATGCCCTGCCGTGTACGCTTGGCGCATCAATCCGTTGATGCGCAATGCTCCGCCCGCGTGGGGGGGTTCGGGCAGTTGTGCCGTGAGAAAAAGCAGTCGCATAGTTGTTATCTCGGTATGTGCCCTCTCGTAAAATCGCAAGGGTCAAGACGCGCCAACTTGCCGATAGACGCGCAGCGCGATCTCCGCAGTGCGTCGCCATGTGAACGTTGCTGCGCGAGCCAGCCCCTTTTGGCGCAAAGCGGCACGCAGCGCGTTGTCTTCCAACATGCGGCGCATGGCCTCAGCGATAGCTTCGGGATCGTCGGGATCGACACGCAAACCTGCCTCGCCGACCACCTCCGGCAACGAGCCACGCGGGGAAATGATCGGTGGTGTGCCACAGGCCATCGCTTCGAGTGCTGTCAAGCCAAAGCCTTCGTAATGGGACGGCAACGTTAATGCCAACGCCCCGCTGTAAAGCGCGGGCAAGTCCGCGAAAGGCGCGTCCTCGATCCAGATCAAAGTTTTGCCAAGCTGCAATTGTTCCGCCGTGGCGAAAATGTCCTCGTAAAGCCAGCCACGCCGCCCTACCAGCACCAACGGCGGCGCGTCTGGCAGTTTGGCGCGCAAACGGTCATAGGCGCGCAGCAGGCCGGTGATGTTCTTGCGTGGCTCGAACGTGCCCACGAAAAGCAGATATGTCTCCGGCAGTCCCCAACGCGCCCGCACTGCGCGGATGGCGTCGGCAGATTGCGGGTGAAAGGCCGGATTGACGCCCAACGGGTGCACCGTCACGCACGTTTCGGGCACGTCCAGCAGCGTCAACAGATCACGGGCGGTGGCGTGCGAAGGCACGAGAATGTGTGCGGCACGCTGCACGGCCCAAACGATCTGGTCGCGGTAGTAGCGCAGGCTTTCGCGCGTCATAAATTGCGGATAGTGCAAGTAGTGCAGATCGTGGATGGTAAGCACATGGCGCCGGCCCCCGTGTTGTGGGGGGATGGTGTCTGTCGCATGGTACACGTCCAAACGGCGCGGCCACAGTTCCAGCGACAAGCCCCAACGTTCCCAGCGATGGTGTGCTGGTGTCCACGTGTTGAGGCGCTGAAAGTTCGGGGCGGGGCGCAAAGTGTGCTGGTCGCGGGCGTGGTGTACGATGAAATATGCCGATTCCGCATCGAGCAGCGCCAGTTCTTGCACCAAGTGGCGCGTGTATTCGGTTGAACCGCCCGGGCGGTAATAATTCAAGCGAGCATCAATTCCTATGCGCATAGCATACAAGTATAGCCAAAGCTGCGCGCTCCGGCTACGGCAGTATGAGGGCTGAGGGCGGGCAGATATCAAAGTAAACGGACTTGCGCCTGTTGCGTGCGCCCCTGCTGCGGTGCAATAGGGCGAGCGTTGGCAAAACGTCTCACCCACACTATGATCCTCGTGCCCCGACGCGCTACAATGGGGGCGTAAACCGGCACGGGAAAAAGGAACGGCAGCAACTCATGCGTTTGCGAGAGGGATTTTTAGGGTTAGTGGCGGGACTATTGACGTTGGGGGCTTGCGCACCGGAGCCGCAAATGGTCGGGGCACCGACCGGTACGCTTCCTACGCGCGCTCTGGCCGCTGCCACTGCCACCTTGCACCCTGACCACGTTCCGACGGAAGCCAGCCCTCCCACCTGCGCGGGCGAAACACATGGCACGATTCCGCGCTATGAGCTGGATGCCTCGCTGGACTGGGAAACGCACATGCTGCAAGTGGAGCAGCAGGTCCATTACACCAATATTGGCGCGCAATCCCTGGCAAGCGTGGTTTTCGATGTCGAGCCTGCGCGTGAAGAAGGCATCTTTGTGCTTTCCGAGGTGCGCAACGGTTCACGTTTGGTGCATAACTACGCGCTGGAAGGCACGCGCTTGGTCGTGCCGCTCTTCGAGCCGCTGGCGCCCACCTGCACAGTGACCGTTACTTTGCGTTACACGCTGGCGATTCCGCAAATCAAGAACGGCTACCATTACGGGCACTTGGGCTATTGGGGCTACAGCGCGCGCCAGGTCAATTTGGGCATGTGGTTTCCGCTCGTGGCGCTCTACGATCCGACGACGGGGTGGCAGTCTCCCACGCCATACCACATAGGCGAGCATTTCACGCTCAACGAGAGTGATTTTTCCGTGCGGCTACGGGTACGCCGTGCACCGCCCGGGCTGCGCGTGGCCGGTGCAGGCCAGGTGTCCCAACCGGAAAGCGACGTGTGGGAATTCACACTGCACGGCGGACGTGAGATGGCGTTTTCGCTCTCGCCGGATTTTCACACACTGACCACAACTACCGAAGGCGTGCGCGTGGCGTTGTATTACCTCGACGATCCAACGGTGCACATCCCCGAAGCACCGCGCCATGCGCTGCGAACTGCTGCTGACGCGCTGGCGCTGTATAGCGAACTTTACGGCGCGTATCCTTATGAGCGTTTGGTTGTGGTGATGGGGGACTTTCCGGACGGCATGGAGTTCAGCGGGTTGGTTTTCGTCAGCGAGGCGTGGTTTCGCTTTTGGAGCGGCGCGCCGGACGACTGGCTGACGCTCATCACGGCACACGAGGTGGCCCACCAATGGTGGTATGCGCAGGTGGGCAACGACCAGGGACACGCTCCGTACTTGGACGAGGCGCTCGCTACGTATAGCGAGGCGCTTTTCTTCGAGCGCTACTACCCCGACCTACTCGATTGGTGGTGGGAGTTCCGCGTCACGACTTACGAGCCGGTGGGTGACGTGGACGCGAGCGTCTACGACTTCCAGGCTGCGCGTCCGTACATCAACGCTGTGTATCTGCGCGGCGCACAGATGATGGCCGATTTGCGTGCCACACTGGGAGACGAAATCTTTTTCGCCTGGCTGCAAAGTTATTGCGCGCAGATGCGCGGACACATTGCCACCCCGCGCGATTTCTGGGGACATCTGCCGCCGGACGCTTACCGCGCCACTGCCTCCGTGCGTGCTCAGTATTTCCGCCAACCGGACGTGTTGGCGCCTGCCGATTGCATCCCGTAACGGTGCGGCTCAGCGCCTCAGCGCGTAACGGGCCGCGATCTCCGGCGCGATGCCCAGCATGGCGGCCAGGAAATACGCCAAGTACCAAGCCCCGCCCTGGATGTCCCCCAATTGTGCGGCCTCGAAGCCGGTGTGCGGATCGGTGATCGGTGGGCCGACCAACGCCAAGACCGGCGCCCAGCGAGTGAGCGCCATGTCGTCGCTGCGGGAAATGTAGCCGCGATTGGGCGTGACCGTGCCCGGGCGGTGTACATCGAAGTCGGCGATCAAGTCCAGCGCCAACGCCAACGCATGGGGCGGCACAACCGACCCGCGTCCCCATCCCGACGCCGCGCCGTAATTGACGCCGCCTCCGAGCGCCGGCCCTGGCCCCTCACCGACAGTTTGCGCATCCACCACCACGCAGCCGCGCTTGGGCGGCGGCACGGCATAGGTCAAACGCGCGGCCCCGTGCCCAAAGAAGCCTTGCGGCGGCCCTTCTTCCAAGTCCGAAAAGACGAAGAGGCACTGTAGCCCCAGTTCCTGCAATTGCGGCTCGACAGCACGCAACGCAGCGGCGCTCAGCAGCGCGGTCAGCGTGCCCAAACAGTTGTCCAGCCCCGTCCCAACCACGCGCGCACCTGTTCGTTTCGGGGATGGGTTCATCAACACCGTGTCGCGCCAATCCAATGCGCCGCGCGTTGTCTCGAAGCGCAATGTTACTGCGCCGTTGTCGGGCGTCTGCGCGATTAACGTGCCTTCTGCGCCCACGACCAAACGCCCGTCCTGCACGCGCACGGCCTTAGCCGGTACGCGATACTCTCCGTGCGGGAAACGTGTGGCGCTGATGGGGAAGATCGCGCCGCTGACGGCGTCCTGTACGCGATACGAGGGGCGATCCATGTGTGCAACGATCACCACGTCCGGCGTTTGGCCTTCCGAACCGACGCGCAGCGCCACATTGCCGGTTGCGCCCAGCGGATGCACACGCCCGGCCAAACCCAATTCGTCGGCCAACGTTGCGATCACGTCACCGATGCCACCGGCCAGTGCCGCTCCGCCGGAAGGTGCGTGCGCGGTGAGCAAACGTTCCAGCAGCGGCCAGAGCGCGTCCGCGTCGTGCACCGGCGCGAGCGTGCGCAGTGTTTGGCCCAGCGCGGGCGCCACTTGATCGATCTGTGTGATGAGCATGGTTGTCCTCACAATTCCTCGCTCCATTCGGTGGCAGCAGCTATTAGCAGGCGCGCGGCGTGGGTCAGGTCGCCCAAATGGACGGTTTCCAGCGGCGCGTGTTTGCCGCGCATGGGCACGCCGACCATCACGCTCGGCACACCTGCCCACAGCGCCGCGCGAGCGTCGCTCATCAATCCGCGTATGGCGTCCTCTTGGTACGGGATGTCGCGCGTTTCGGCTACGCGGCGCAGCCGTGCGCGCCAATGTGGATCGGCGTGCCAGCCGTTGAGTCCGCTTACGTAAAGGAACGCATTCAGCACCGGCCCCGCGCCCAGCAGCACAGAACCGCGTCCGCGTGTGTCCGGTGTGTCGTAGCTGAGTGTGCCGTCCACGAAGATCGCGGCGCGCGGTCGGATGGCTTGCAGTGCGTGCAACGCACCGGCGCAAGTGGTTTCTTCTTGCACCGTGCCCACTAAGTAGATCGCGGTATCCGACGTGGGCACACCGCGTTGCCCCAGCCGTTCCCCTAACGCGAGCAGCGCCGCACAGCCCGCGCGGTCGTCCAAGTGTGGACTGCTGTAAAGGTGCGCACCCTGGCGCACATGCTGTGGGGCATACGTGACCGGCGCGGTGATGCGCACGCGGGCGGCATCTTCCGGTGCGATTTGCACATAGAGCGCTTCGACACTCGGCGGCGCTTCACCTGCGCGCGCCAAGTGCTGCGAGCGCACACCGATCACGCCTGTGACCCCGGGCAATTGTGGCACGTCGGCAGCAGTCGGTGTGTGCCAAATTTCCACCGCTGCGCCGGACAGCGCGCGCACGTTCACCCCGCCCACCTGCACCACCCGCAACATGCCGTCCGGCAAAATCTGCGTGATCATTAGCCCCACCGTGTCCATGTGCGCGAGCACGGCCAAACGGTGCTCGGCACGCTCCGGCCCAAAGCGCGCGATCAAATTGCCGAGCGGGTCGGTGTGTACGGCGTCCGCCCAGGGGCGCAGCGTTTCGGCCATATACGCGCGCACGGGGTATTCGTAGCCGGAAAGCCCGCCCAACGACGTGAGGGCGTCTAGCCATGTTGCGAGCTGTGTGGCGTTCGGCAAAGTGCCCATGCGCTTAGCTCAGCATGTGTTCGAACATGCGATAGACTGCCGCAATGTCCATTTGCTTGATCACGTGGACGTTGGGCGCATGGCCGCTTGCGCCAAAGTGATCGGTAACCGTTTGCCCGCGCGTGAGCACGCCGCGCGTTTCCACGGTCACGTAATGGAAGGCGCTTTCCTCGACCAAGTTCGGCTCCAGCGCGGCGGCCATCGCCAACGGGTCGGGGATGAAGAACCCGGGAGCGTGCAACGTTTCTCGCAAGAACGCGACAGCGCTGCCGGTGGTGTCGTGGAAGAATTCGGCTGCGCGGCTTTGGCCCGCTGCCAACGCCTCGTACTGTTCCCAGCTGAAGGGATAGCGCACTGTCGCTTCCCACGAGAGCATCGTAGATTCCGGAAAAGCGTCCAGCACCACCGCCGCCGCTTCTGGGTCGCAATACACGTTGAATTCCGCGCTGAGGTTGCGTGTGTTGCCCATTGCAGACTCTGCGCCGCCCATGAAAACCAGCCGCGCGATCTTTTGCGGAAAGTCCGGATCGAGACGGCAAGCCAACGCCACGTTGGTTAGTGGCCCCAACGTGACCAGCGTCAGCGCGCCCGGGGCTTCGTTCGCCAAGCGTACCAACGCCAATGCTGCTGGCTCGGGTTGCAATTGGCGCGCGGTTGGTTGACGTTTGGCGTAGTTGCCCAAACCGTCTTCGCCGTGCACACGGGCCTCGCCTTCCCACGTGCCGGGGAGCAACGGTTGCTCGGCGCCGCGAAAAACAGGGATAGGTCCCGCGCCGACAATGTCCAACGCTGCAAAGACGTTTTTCGTCACCCAGTCCACGTGCGTATTGCCGGTTACGGTCGTGATCGCCACGATTTCGGTTTCGGCGTGGTCAAGGGCCATCATAAGGGCTTGGACATCATCCACGCCGGCATCGGTGTCAATAATCATGCGCACGGTTTTTCGTCCTTTCCGCGGAAACCTCAGGGGATCGGTAATTCTCTGTAGATTTGTTCCTGTGCGCAGTTTACCACGCTTCGGAGGGGCAGCAAAACGTCACATTCGGGGAATGTCGTGGCGGCATGAGCGCATTTTGTGCGATGCGGGCCGACCGAGATGCACAGGGCGTGCTCACCATAACGTGCCACTCAGTCCAGCGGGCGGAGCACACGCGCAGGATTGCCCGCCGCGACCACGCCCGCCGGAATGTTGCGCGTGACCACGCTGCCCGCGCCGATCACACTGCGCGCGCCGATGGTCACGCCCTTGAGGATCAACGTGTGCATCCCAATAAAAACGCCATCCTCGATGGTCACTGGCGCGGTTGCTCCGTCTAGCGGGCGCGCCAAACGCTCTTCCAGGCGCAGCGGGTGAAAGTCCGTGTCCGTGATCACGCAATTGGCACCGACCCACACGTCATCGCCAATGATGATGCACTCCTCGGCACAGACTGTGCCGCCGGTCATGCCGAAGCCGCGCCCAATGATTAGCTGCGCACCGGCGCGGCGCGTGGAAAGGATCACCGGATGGCACGGCCCCAGCGCGTTGCTGTGCGGGGTGGAGCGCAACGACAGCCCGTCGCCGATGCGCATCACGCTGCGGCGGTGCTTTTGCACAATCGGCACGCCATAAAAGCGCCAGCCACGCCCCCAGTGCACACCCGCCCACGCAAAGACCAGGCGCGCCATCGGCCAACTGAGCCAGCGCCGCAACTCCAAGCGGGCGCGCCAGGGCGTCTCCCAGGCCATGCGCAGCGCCTCGGCGGAAAACAGGCGCTCGGGCGGGGCTACTTCGTGCGTGGGGTGCTGTTCACTCATAGGTAGCCCTCGATGATGCGCATGAGCTGCCGCGCGCGGTGACGGAAGGTGTGCTCTTTGAGGAAGCGCTCGCGCGCGGCTTGGCCCATCTTGCGACGTGCCTCGTCGTGGCTCAACAGCCAACGATAACGCTCGATGGCCTCTTCCGCGCTGTGCACCACGATCAGCTCTTTTTCCGGCTCGAACCACGTTTCGATGCCCTCATAGGGGTTGCAGACCATGCACGCGCCCAGCGATGCCAGCTCAAAAGGGCGAGAACTGGCCGAAGCGAAAACCGAAGCGTGCGCCCGCCGCGTGATCACCAAATTGATCTTGCTGCGGCAGGCGTACTCGCGCAGCTTGCTAAAGGAAAGGTAGGGCAAGGTCTGCGCGCGCCCCAAGTCCCCCAAGCGTGTGCCGCGCACCGCGAAGCGCGCTTCCGGCAGCGCCAAGCTCGGCTCGCGCACCATCGCGTCGATCCACTGCCCGCGATATTCGCGCCCGTGCCCGTAGAAAAAAGCGTCCAGGTCTTGCGGCACGTCAACGGGGATGAACAAGTCCTCGTCCGCGCCATAAAAGAGCGTGTGCACCTCCCGCGCGCCCAGCTCCAGCAAGCCCTTTTTGCCGCCCTCGCTGTTGGAAAGGAAGGCGGTGTATTCGCTGAGGTCGGCGCCCTGGTAGATGCGGAAGCCGGTGGCAAAGCCCATGAAGTTCGGCAAGCTGGCGGGCACGTCGCCGTCGTAAAAGAAAACCGGCTTGTTGTGCCGCTCGATGATGTGCCGCGCCAACCCCGGGATTTGGTTCAGCGGCAACGTGATCACGAGCACCGCGTCCACGTCCGGCTCACGGCGCAAGATGCGGTCCACGTGCCGCCGCCAGCGCGGAGCGATCACGGTTTGGGCGAGCTTGCGCACGGCTTTGTCCGAAAGCCGCTCGTCTTGCAGTTGCGCCCCTTCCACCTGCGTTTGCTTGACGCCGGTTACCTTGCGCACGGCGTCGCGCGCGGCTTTGAAGAGATCGCCTTCGCGCTTGGCGGGGTTGGGCGCGGCACGCCACCAGGGGGTTTCGATGGCTGGCCCCTGGTAGGGCGTGGCGATGATGTCCACGCCCACCTCGTAAAGCGCCTTGAGCAACTGCCACCAAGCGGGCGTGGCGCTGAAAGGCTGCGTCAGATCGAGCGAGGAAACGATCACCAACAGTTTCATGGATTTCTCCGTGAGGGTTGCGGAATTAGGATTTGGAATGGCGGCGCGCGAATGCCTGCTCGTAAAGCTCCAATGTGCGCGCGGTGTGTGTTTGCAACGAAAAATGTTCGGCAGCGTGGGCGCGTCCGGCAGCGGATAGGTGCTCTCTCTGCGCAGGATCGCTCAGCATCTGCAAGGTGCGTTCGGTGAGTGCCGTGATGTCGTGGGGATTGATCACGAAGCCGGTTTCGCCATCGCGCACCGCTTCTGCTCCGCCGCCAAAACAACTTGTAATCGGCGGTGTGCCGGCGGCCATGGCCTCCACATTTGCCAGCGGGAAGGGGGCAAAATGCACGGAAAGCACCCAGGCCACTTCTGCCAATCGGTAGGCAGCGGCGCGCTCGGCCTTGCTCAGCGGGCCGCTGATGCGCACATGCGGCGCCAACTCCGGCGCCGTGGCGATCTGCTTGTGGGCCACGTCCGTTTGCTCGGTCAACAGCAGCAAAGCTACCTCTGGCACACGTTCCCGCACACGCTGCAATGCTGTGAGTGCCTGGGCACAGCTCGAAGCGTCTTCGGGGGCACACAGGATCACGCGCCGCTCGTGCAGTTGCCAACGTTGCCGGAGTGTGAGATCGGTGCCCTCCGGCACGTTGAACGCCTCTGCCGTCAATCCTGGATACAGCACTTGGAACGGCGCCAGGCGGTTGGCTTCCAACGCGGTCTTGAGCGCGCGGCTGACCGTGACACGCACATCGGTGTAGTAGCGCATGGTGTGGCGGATGGACAGGTTGCGTGCCGGATTCCAGCGCCACCATTCACGGCGTAAATTGTAGCCAAGAGGCAAACGGTAGTTGGTTTCGCCGCAATGCGGATGCGTGCTGTCCCAAGACGCGGGCATCTGCCGGTACACAATCGGCAGGGCGTCGTGTGCGGTATACGCGGTGACCGCACCGGCGTAATGCCCGATCACCAAACTGTGGTAGCTCAAATGCGTGGCGACGTTGTGCGCGTGGACTACGTCCGGCTTCAAACGGCGTAAAAGGCGGTTGAGCGGCCAGACCGTTTGGGGATTGAACAACCCGAACCAGGCGCGCCAATGTGTGGCGTAGTGTGAATGGATGTGGTAAACGGGCACGCCCTGACGAATTTCGCGCGTGCTGGGGCCGTCGGTGGCCGTGACAAACGTCACACGTTGTCCGGCGGCCAACAGTCCCTGCCCCAACGCCCAAGCTCCGCACCCAGGCTGTCCCGAATGTTTGGGGGGCAATGTATCGTTGAGAATGACCACGTGCTTCATCGGAAGTCCGCTCACTAGGTGGCCCATGTCTTGCCGCGCTCACCGGCGCGTTATGTGCGGGTCGTAACCGGATTGCTCAGCGTGCCGACGCCTTCCACTTCCACGCGCACCGTGTCGCCTGCGTGCAGTGGCCCCACGCCTTCCGGCGTTCCCGTCAAAATTACATCGCCAGGCTCCAGCGTCATGATCCCGCAGATGAATGCGATCAGTGTGGGCACGTCAAAAACCATCCGCGAGGTGCGGCTTTCTTGGCGCAATTCCTCATTGACCCAAGAGCGCAGCGTCAGGTCACGAGGATCGAGGTCTGTGACGACCCAGGGGCCAAGCGGGCAAAAAGTATCAAACCCTTTGGCGCGCCCCCACTGCCCATCTTTGCGCTGGAAGTCGCGCGCGCTCACGTCGTTGGCGCAACTGTAGCCTAGCACATAGTCCAATGCGCGTTCTTTGGGCACGTTCCGCGCCCGCTTGCCGATCACGACTGCCAGCTCGACTTCGTGTTCCACCTGCACACTGCTGGGCGGCAGCTCGATAGCCGCTCCACTTCCGATCAACGCGCTGGGCGGTTTGAGGAACAGCATGGGGGCGCTGGGCACATCGGCGCCGTGTTCGGCAGCGTGTGCCGCATAATTGCGTCCCACGCACACGATCTTGCTTGGACGCACCGGCGGCAGCAACGTCGCTTCGGCCAGCGGCATCAGCGCCTCACCGAATTGCAGCGTGGCCGCGAAGGGGGCGGCGCAAGCGTGGACGGTTTCCCCTACCACGATCCCCATGCGCGGCCCCACGGGAGTTTGTATGCGTACCAGACGGCTCATTGTAACGCTCCGTTTGCGGGTGTCATGCGCTTTCCTTCTGTTGACATGCTCTAAGTATAACGCAAAGCAAAGCCCCGACAGCGTGGCTGCCGGGGCCATGGTACCGTTGTGAGAAGGGGAAAAATGTCAGTCGGTCACGAGTTGGAAGGACATCTTTTCCCAGGCTTGCACGCCGCCGCCCAGGCTGTGCACATCCGAATAACCCATCATCTGCATGATCATCATCGCCATCACCGAACGGTGGTTGTTCAGCGAGTAGATCACGACGGGGGTATCGGTCTCCGGCCACTGATCCGCGTAGCTCATGAAGTCACGCAGCGGCATGTGCACGGCGCCCGCGATGTGGCCCTTTTCCCATTCCGCGTTGGTGCGCACGTCAATCAGGAAAGGCGGGTTTTCGATCAAAGCGACGTTCAAGTCTTCTGCCTTGACAGCGAAGTAACCGGGCTGGATGGACTTGATATAGCCATCAACCAACGCGAAGACGTTTTCGTCAACCGCGGGAGCTTCACCGGCAGCCACTTCTGGCACGTCCGTCGTCAGCTCGAAGTTGTCGCCAAACGCTTTCAGTCCGCCGAATGCGCTAACCGCGTTTTGGTAGCCCAGCAAGTTGAAGGTCATGGTCGCCATGCCGGAACGATGCCCCGAACCGCAATAGACGAGCATGTCGGCGTCCAAGTTCGGCAGCATATCCAGATGATCGGTCAGCTCGGTGAGCGGGATGCTGAGCGCGCCTTCCAGATGCCCATTGGCGTATTCTTCCGGCGTGCGCACGTCCACGATTACCGCGTCGGGGTGCTCGTTAAGGTAGTCCGCAACCTTGTTGGGGAACACGGCGTTGAAGCTGGAAGGCAGGTTTGTCAAGTAGTCTGCGAACAGCGTTGCCGCGTCGAACTCGCCCGCCGCTTCCGGAGCAGCTTCCGGTGCGCCTTCGATTTCGTAGCCGGCAGCAGCCCAGGCCTTGAAGCCGCCCATCAAGTTCAACACATTGGCATAGCCCATCGTGCGCAGCATGGTGGCTGCCATGTTGCCGCGATGCCCACCGGCGCAATAGACCACGATCTTGGCGTCTTTGCTTTCCGGCAGTTGATCGGTGTAGTCCATGAAACTTTCAAGCGGCATGTGCACGGCGCCCGGGATGTAACCGGCTTCCCATTCGGCATCTTTGCGCACGTCCACCAACATCTCCGGCGGCTCTTCGATCATTTGGATGTTGAGGTCTTCGGCCTTCACCCCGCCCCACGGCGCGGGAATGAGCTGCAAACCGGCGTCCACTGCGTTCACAACGTCCCCGTCAACGCTGGGTGCTTCGCCGCGCTCTGCTTCGACGGCGTCGGTAGAAACCGAATATTCGGCGGCTTTCCACGCGCCAAAGCCACCCTTCATGCTGCGCACGTCCGTATAGCCGATGATCTGGAGCGCTGTCATGGCGATGGCAGAACGGAAGCCCGAGCCGCAGTAAACCACGATGGAAGCATCAAGGTTCGGCAGTGCGTCCAGATTCTGCGCCAGTTCTTTGAGCGGAACGTTGAACGCGCCCTCGATATGCCCTTCGGCATACTCTTCGGGTTGCCGCACGTCGACTAACACAATATCAGGAGTCTCGATCAAGGCAATATTCAGGTCTTCTACCGTGATCATGCCGTAGCCGGCGGGAAGGTTGGTGTTGTATTCCTTCAACCGCGCGATGACCGGGTCGTCTTGCGCAGAGACGTTTCCGAATGGCACAGCCAACGGTAGAACGAGCGCGAGAGCCAAAACGAAGTACGAGAGTTTGCGCATGGCGTAATTCCTCCAATGGTATGCGTATCAACTACAATCGAATTATAGCACTTTGTGATTTATTGAACAACCATTTATAAGTAGTCGTTATGCTTTTTGGCAGCGTTTTTGAGGACTTTTGTCGTACTGCCACGTTTCACAAAAGCGTCTGAGGTGACTGACGGCCACCTCAGACGTTTGGATTCGCGTGGGGGGAAGGTTAGTTGCCGCCCCAGAAAGCATCATCGGTGCTTTCGGTGCTGTCGTTGCCTCCCTCGTCGCCGCCGCCCCAAAAGGAATCATCGGAGCTTTCGGTGCCCTGGTCGGTGTTTTCTTCGTCCCCACCGCCCCAGAAGGAGTCATCGTTGTTTTCTGGCGCCGGTGTTTCTTCACCATCGCCGCCCCAGAAGGAATCATCACCGGTAGGCTCTTCGCCGTTGCCTTCTGACGGCTCGGCTTCCGTGCCGCCGCCTTCCAGCGTGCCGCCCTGAGCCTCGATGCGCGCTTTGATGCGCTCGACCACCTCGTCGGCGTTTTCCGGCAAAGGCGGGGCGTGGTCAACCACTACGTTCAGGTTGGCGCCACCCAGCTCGCTATCCAGACCATATTGGGACAGCGTGTCCGGTGTCAGGAAAAATTCGTCGTTGCCGTGGCAAGAATCGCAGCTTTGGGTCTGGGGCGTGTCGAGCTGGATATTGTGCGGCGTGGCATATTCCCATGTCGGACGGCTGAGGAACTGATCCAGCAAATTGTCCCCATACGCATCGAACGAGTTGATGTCCACCGGCACATGGCGCACCGTCACGTAACGATACGGGCGTTCGTTGTTTTGCAGCGGGTTACGCCCGATGAAGAAGCCCATCCAGTGGTCTTCCACCGTGAAGTAGGGCACATCTTCTTCGTTGCGGTCCACGTGGCAGTTTTCGCAACTGGTGTAGCTGACACTGTGGCACACCTGGCACGACATCAGCTCGGTGCCGTGAATCTCGTGTTCCAGGATGCCGGAGCCAACGCCGATTTGGTCTTCGTGGCAGCTTTCGCACTTCGGCTCACGGTCGCCGTTGTAACGATGCGTGGCGCTCAGGTGCCGATCCTGATCGAGCGGGATACGAGGATCGATGCCGTGCATTTCTGCACCGTCGTGGCAGTCTTCACAGGCCATGCGTCCCTGGCGCAAATGCACGTCGCCCGGGTAGCCCTCATTGAGGCCGTAGTATTCGTTTTTCACGCGGCTGCCGTGGCAAGCCGTGCATGTGCGGCTCATGGGCGGGGTCTGCACGAAAACGTGTCCTTGCAAGAAGCCGCCACCGACCGCGTTGGGCTGGCTGACGTGGCAATCACCACACGTGGCGTGACATTCGGAGCAGTGATAGCTCTCCATGTGCTCCAGTGTGGCGTGGTTTTCCGGTGTACTGCGCTGATAAATGGCCGTGTCGTAGCCTTGAAGCGTGAAATGCAGGCTGTCGGCGGCATACGGCGCAATATCCGGATGGCAGCTGCCGCACCCTTTTTCGGGGTCGGCTGCCGGATCGGAAATCATACCCTGGTGAGCTTCGTTCATGTCGTCCACATTTTGGCCGGCGTGGCACGTGGTGCAATTGATCTGGCTGTGCACGTCTTGCATGTATGCGTCGTGGTCAACGAAAACTTTCTGC
Source organism: uncultured Anaerolineaceae bacterium (assembly GCA_964655405.1). GTDB lineage: Bacteria > Chloroflexota > Anaerolineae > Aggregatilineales > Aggregatilineaceae > JALSSH01. The sequence goes on from CAZZNC010000017.1 coordinate 13,890, forward strand.
CAAGCCTCCACCGGAGGCACAGAGCCACCTCAACCAGGGCCTTCGGAAAGGTTCTCTTTCTCTTCCTCGACCGCCAACGCCTTCAATTGTTCTTCGTCGGTGTGGCAGTCCAGACACGCGAAGTCGGTAAATTCGACTTCGGGCGTGCCCTCGCCTGTTGTTTCCATGCTCGTATCGGCCACGGCGAGGTCCGCGACCGCTGTCGGGGCGTTTTCGTCCGTTGGGCGGGGTTGCAACGTGGGTGCTGTGGTGTCGGCCTCACAACCGGTCAACGCCGCAACCAACAGCAACAGCCCTATCGCTGCAAGCAACGACCAACGCACATCTTTATAATGTTTTTTCATGGAATCTCCGTTACTCGGTTGCAAGGAGAAACGCACTCGTCTTCGAGTGTAATTGAATTCTCCAATAAGCAACAATAACATTTATCCGGTTTTCTTATGATGTTTGTCTATTTCGGAGAGCCTGGAAATCTGATAAGAAAAAGTTGTCATGCCGCGTTCTTGGAGCCAAGGCGTAAAAGTTGAGGTCAATGTGCAGGAAAATTTGTTGGAACTGCACGAGTTGCGCGTTTTCCTTGTGGCGGCGGAAACCGAAAACTTTTCGGAAACCGGACGCATCTTACAAGTTTCGCAACCGGCAGTTAGCGGCGTCATCCAGTCACTTGAACAGCGGCTGGGTACACGCCTGTTCGACCGCGTAGGACGCAATATCCGGCTCAACGAAATGGGCGAAGCACTCGTGCCGTTGGCGCGCCGCTTGCTCAAAGACGCCGAGCAGCTCCAGGAGTTCGTAGCACAGCATCGTGGCACGGTCGTAGGGCAGCTGTTGATGGGCTGTAGCACGGCTGGCGGGCGTTATGTCTTGCCACGCTTGATTGCGCGCTTTTTGGCGTGTTACCCTAAAGCGCAAATCACGTGCGACGTAGGCCCGCGCGGCCAAGCCCTAGAACGCTTGTGCGAAGGCAAGATTGACTTGGCCGTGAGCAGTTTGCGTGTGCCGAGGAAGGCGGTGGAATATCGGCATTTTGCCGACGACCGCTTGATCTTGATCGTGCCATCCGACCACCCTTGGGCACAACGCAGCAGCCTTCGTCCAGAGCAACTGGCCGAACACGCTTTGGTGCTTCGTGAAGCAAGTTCTGGCACGACCATCGCGCTCAACAGCACGTTGGCTCTTTTCGATATGAGCGTGGAAATGCTCCAGGTGCGGCTGACGCTCGGCAGCACGGAATCGATCGTGCAGGCTGTGATCGAAGGGATCGGCGCGGCCATCGTTTCGCAGGTTGCCGCCGAGTCGGCTTTGAACCAGGGACAGGTGGTTCATGTGCCGTTGGAGGGGATGCCTCTGGTTCAACATTTGTACATGGCTCGTCATACGCAGTTTCGGGCGAGTCAGCTCCAGGCTCTGTTTTGGGACTTCACATTCGCGCCCGAAAACGAGGATGTGCGTCAATTACTCACATAAGGATTGTTGCATATGCCCTACTCTTCTTTTTCCAAACTGTTTCTGCGTGTGGTGATCGTGTTGAGCTTCGGCGTGATGGGGGCAGTGTTGGTTGCAGAAGCCGACGGCCCTGGTCAAGACGCGCCGCCGACGCAAGAACCGCAAGATTGCGCCGAGTGCCACTTAGACATTGTGGCCGGGTGGCAAGACGGAATGCACGCCCAGGCCTACAGCGATCCGGTTTTCCAGCAAGGCTGGGAACAAGCGGACAAAAACCCCGAATGCTTGGCCTGCCATACGACGGGGTTTGTGGCTTATACGGGCGAATATCAGGCCGAAGGGGTAACGTGCGAGGCATGTCACGGGGAAACACCCGCCAATCACCCGCCCGAAGCAGTTTCCATTGAGCGGAGTGTAGAAGTTTGCGCCGGTTGCCACGAAGATACCTACCATGAATGGCAAGACAGCGCACATGGCGAAGAGGGGATCGCTTGCACGACTTGCCACAACCCCCATCCCCAAAAGCTGCGTTTTGACAACAACGCGGACAATGCGCTGTGCCTCAATTGCCATGGAGAAGACGATCGCGACGACTATACGCACATGGTGCACAGCGAAGAAGCCTGCGTGGATTGCCACTGGCATCACGCTTCAGAGGAAGAGATCGCTGAGCACGCCGCGCAGGGGTTGCCCATTTTCACCGGCCATACGGCCCAAGTGGAAACCAAAGCCTGCGTGGATTGCCACGAAGAGATCACGGATCGCAACGTGACGGAAGTCAGCCAGATTGCTGTGGACGAGCTTGGCTTGCCGGAAAACCACCCGCTCCATGCAGCCCATGTGCGCATCAAGGAACTGGAAGCACAGGTCCAGACGTTGGACGCTGAAGGGGCGAATACCTCTGCGTTGCGCTTGATGCAAGGTTTTGTAATCGGCGTGGTGATCGGTGGCCTCTTTGTGCTGGGTGTGGTGCGCTTCCGCCGCCGTAGCACAGCCGTCCGTGAGCGCGATGAAGAGTAGAGGAAGCAACATGGCCGAAGAAAAAGATAAATTCCTCACCCGTAGAGAGTTCATCACCGCAATGGTAGCTGCCGGCGGAAGCCTGGCAGTTGCCATGGCGTTGAGCGAGATCGAGCCACTGGAGGAACTGATCCAACGCGAATTGGAGCTTGAGCGGCCTCAAGAGGATTGGGAATACAAACCCCATCACGGGGGCGGCGAACACCACTGGGGCATGGTCATTGATTTGCGCAAGTGCATCG
>CAZZNC010000018.1:0-8741 GCA_964655405.1 uncultured Anaerolineaceae bacterium
GGCCCAGGGCGGCGCGTTCGGATCGGGGGCCAGGGCGCGTTCCAGCCCGCCCACGAAAATATAGTCCACGTGGGTCAGCATAGCGCGCGCTTCGTCCGTTGGCAGCGTGCCCGCGAAGAAGTGCTCGGCGCGGGCGGCCTTGGTCTCGCTGTGGAGCGTTTCCGGCCCGTGCCCCACGTAAGCGCGGAGATCGGTGCGCGCGGGCACAACCGCGCCGGTCGCCTTGAGCGTCAGCACGACCACGTCGCGCGGGGCGGTGGCGTTCAGCCGATCCATTGCGCGCAACTCGGCGGTGGGCCAAAAGAGCGGGCGCGCCGGACGTGCTGCGCCGAGCGTGCCTCCGAGCAACAGCAGCGCACTTGTCGGCAGGGTGAGCACGAGCAGCGCCGCGAGCGCCCGCCGGTGGGCGCGCCGCCGTGCGCCATACGGCGCACCCAAAGCGGCTTCGCCGCTTTGCGCCGCGCGAAGCGCGGGGCGGGCGGCGCGCCCCGTGTTCCCGACCAGCGCTGAGTTTCCATCCGCTGACGCCTCGGAGGCCTCTTGCCGAAAGGCGCTCAGCGCCTTTCGGCGGGGTGCAGGGGACGCCGTCCCCTGATGGGGGCGCGGGGGCAACGCCCCCGCCACCGCCAGCACGCCCAACGCCACGATCACACCTTCGCCCAGCCGCCGCTGCACGTTGATCGGCAGGTACACGATCGGCAGCAGCGCCAGCCACGCCAGCAGCAGCAAGTGCCCATCGCGTCCGGCGCGCCAAAAGCGCGGCACGGCGAGCGCCGCAAAGGCCAACCACACGCCGTACCCCAGCACGTAGTGCAGCGGATGCGGCGCGGGGAGCAAATTTTGCGCCGACCAGCCCGCGAGCACTTCGTCCTGCGCGAAGGCCCACGCCGTGTAGCTCAGATACGGCAGCGGAACGAGCGCGGCCAGCCCCGCCCGTTGCGCCAGCCGCACGGGGAAGCGTCGCCAGCGCGCCCAGCGCAGCAAGCCCCACGCGCCCAGCAGCGCATACAACACGGCCACGTAAAAAGGCACGCACAGCTCCATCACCGCCCACGCCGCGCCCGCGCCGAGCGCGCGTCCCTGCCAGCGTTCCGCGCCCAGCGCGCCGAACGTCAGCAGCAGGCCGCCCAACAGCGCCGCGCGCGCCAACGCCACGTGCGGCAACCCGTACAGGATCAGGAACGTATATGCCTCCGGCACGTAAAAGTCCAACGGCAGCGAACCCAGCCACTCGGAGCGCCCGACCAGCGTCAGCAGCCAGCCCAGCCCGCCGCCCAGCGCGATCAGCGCCAGCGCCGCCCGCCGCGCGCGCACGTCCGCGAAGAAGTGCGCCGCGAAGCGATAGATCGCCGCGATCAGCAGCGCGCCGGCGGCCACGCGCGCCGCGTGAAAAGTCACGATCAGCGCGTCGAAAAGGCGTGGGCTGTGCGGATCAACAAAAAGGGCCGCCAGCTTGCCCAGCAGCAGATACGGCGCGAAGAAGAAAGCGGCGTGGTGCGGTTCGTGCGTGTAGCGAATGGTGAAGAGCCAGTCGCCGCGCGCGCCCAGACGCATTTTCGCCAGGTAGCTGTAGCCGTCTTCCGCGCCGAAGACGAACCCGCCGAACGTCCACCCGTCCCCAGCCGCCGCCGCACCGACCAGGTACGGGACGCAGGTCAGCGCCAGCACGCCCAGCGCGAAAAGCGCCACCCAACGCCACTCCCGCGCGCTGATGTGCGTCTCAGGCATCGCCACGCCTCCCGATCCACACGCCCAGCGCGCTCAGCAACGCGCCGATCCCCAGCCCCCACGCGACCTCGGACGCGCTGTAGCGGTACTCCCACGTGGTGCGCTTGCCGTCCACCGCTCCGGGCAAGCCGAGCGCGTCGGCAGGCGCGCCCTGCCAACGTCCGCCCGCCAGCGCGTAAAGCGTTCCGCGCCACCCTTCCGCCACCCGCACCGTGACGCGGTTCGGCCCGTCCCAATCCATCTCCATCGGCGGAGCGTAGGCGTTACGGTAAACGAACACGTCGCCCACCCGCGCGCTGAGCACCAACCCGTCAGCGGCGATGGGGTAGCGCGCCACCACGTGCGAGACGGCCCACTGCCCCAACAAGTCCGCGCGCAACGGCGCGTCGCGGTTCGCCAGGCGCAACAAATCGGCCTCGTTTGCGTCGGCGGGCGGCTCGGCGACCTCATAGGGCGGGATGGTCACGCTGTAGCCGCTCGAACGCGCGCCGGTGGCCTCGCCTGCCGCTGCCACGTAGCGCCGCGTTTGGAACGGATCCACGCCGCCGAACTGCGCGATCTCCCAATACACGCTCGCTTGCTGCGGCAAGCTGTAGTCTGGCGCGTAGACGCGCGTCGCGCCGTCCGCGCGCAGATGCTCGGCCAACGCGCGGTATGGCTTGAGCCACGCTTCCCGCCCCCGCCCTTCCACCAACGCGTGGTCGATCCACAACAGATCGGTCAGCACCACCACCAGCAGCGCCGCCATCAACGCCCGCCCGCGCACCTTCCCGAAAATTGCCAGCGCGATCACCAGCGCGGTCAGCGGCAGCGCAAAGATGCCCGCCGTCTCCTGCCACGAAACGCCCTCGGCGGCGGTCAGTGTGGCCGTGCTCACCACGCCGCAAAGCGTCCCGCTCGCTACCAGCGCCACGATCCCCAGCCGCGCAGCGCGACCGGCGCTCGGCGTGGCGCGCGCCAGGTGCTCCGCGCCCCAACCGGCCAGATACGGCAGCCCCACCACGCCCACGTACCACGCGCGCGCCGGCACGCGCCACCAGCGCAACGGCGGGATCGCGCGGTTGAGCGCCAGCCACAGCGGGGAATGCTCGCCGGTGGCGTACAGCGCGGCCAACCCGATCGCCACGCCCCAAAAGGCCAGCCTGCGCGGGTGCGCCGCCAGCCCGATCAACGCCAGCAGCAGCACGCTCGCGCCCACGTAAACCAGCGCCTCGCCCGCCTGCCGATCCGCCAGCAGCAGCGTGACCCATTGCAGTGGCTGCATACTGTCGAAAGCCGCGTCCGCTAGGCTCATCGTGCCGCGCGAAAGCGCGTCCCGCCATAGCCACAGCCCTACCCACAACGGCGCGGTCAGACCAGCGGCGAGCAGTCCCGCACCGAGCACGCGCGAGATCGCCGACCGCCGCGAAGTGGTGGGCGTACCGGACGAGGTCGTTCCCCGGCCTTGCATCCAGGCACACCACACGCCATACGCCGCTGCCAGCGCCACCCCATACGCGCCCAGGCGCACGTCCGCCAACACGATCAGCGACGCCAGCACGCCCACGCGCACTGCTGGCGTCGCCGCAAGGCGCGCTGCAGCGCGCCTTGCGGCGGGGGCAGGGGACGCCGTCCCCTGCGGGGGGTGCGGGGGCGAAGCCCCCGCACCATCACCACCACCGCTCGCCCACAACCCACACACCGCCCACAACAGCCAGGGCAGCCACCCCGCCGCATAGACCAAGTCCAGGTGGCCGCCCCCCACCGTGTTGACCACGCGTGGCGCGAAGGCATACGCCACGCCCGCCAACGCAGCCCCGCCACGCCCCATGCCCGTCCCGCGTGTCCAGCGCCACATGCCCAGACCGCCCAGCCACAGATGCAGCCACGCCAACACACCCAGGTGCACAGCGGGCGGCAGGATCAGCACCAGCCACTGCGGCGGGTACCACACCTTGTTCAGTGGATTGGCCGCAAAGGGAAGCCCGCTCATCACCCAGGGCTGCCACAGCGGGAACGTGTGTTGCTCCAACACGGCGCGGCGCAAAAAAAGCGCGTTCGGCCAATGCGCCGTCACCGCATCGGAAAAACGCGCGGTCGGCGGAAACGGCAAACGTCCGGGCCATAGCCCCACACCCAATAAAAACGCCGCCAATCCGACGGCGAGTAACACGGCAAAATGCCACGTAGCGCGCGGCTTTGGCTTAATAAAGGACATAGAGCGTTACTCCCTCTTCATTGACTACCTGTTCGACGCGATCTTCGGGCAGTTGCTCAATACATTTGCCCGCGTTTGGATAAATGTTGCCGTCGGCGTCTTCGTGTGCGAGCATTTGTTCCCGTGGCCCCCAAAAAATGTAACGCACATGGAACGGCATAGCTGCGCTCAGCAACGTTTCGCAGTCCTTCCCACGATACCAGGCCTCCACTTGCTTCAAACGTTCCTCGGCATGGATTGTTTCGAACGGGTGTCCATAGACCACCACAAGATCGGTGTACGCCGGTATCCACAAGCTCACCTTTGGCGCGGCCAACACGACCTCGTCCGGCTTGGCGTTGTTGCGCAGCCAATGCATCCCGTCCACGTAGCCGCTTTCCAACAGCATCCCCGTGTCTAGCCCACTGTCCGGATTGAGAACCGCGCCGAAAAGCGGAATGCCCAACACCAGTACGTTGGTCGGTAGCAACAAGACAATCAATGCCATGGTAGCAGGAAGGCGCCATTTTTCGCGCACCTTGTAAAACCAATAGTCCTCCAGCGCGCGCACGGCAAAATAGCTCAGCGGCAAGATAAGCCCCATGACGAGGCGGCGTTGCAAGTTGAACGGCATGTATAGCCCCAGCGCGTTGACGATCAGCCACAACAACATCAATTGGTCGCCATCCCGCTCGAAACGCCGCACCGCTCGCACCAAGCCGGGGATCGCTACCAGTAGCAATAACCCGAATCCAAAGAGATATTGGTAAACGGTAGGGGAGGGGGTTTGGTTCTGCTCGTTGAAGAGCCGCATGGTGGAATTGAAGCGAAAGACAAAGATGTCGTAAATGGCTATCGGAATGGCAGGCAACCACACCATTGAGGCCCAACGCAGCTCGTGTGCGGGAAAAGTGTGCGTCAGCCAATAGCGCGCGCTCATATAAAGCACCAGCGCGCCCCCAATGGGTATCAACGCCACTGGTTGGATTAGCGCCAGCAACATCGAAAGCAACAGCAACGCCAATCCGCCATTTTCCACGTTGGGCACTTCGTCAAAGCCGCGCCGGAACACGTTCAAATAGATTGCGGCAATCAGCGCCAAGCTGGCGATGCTGAGTGGAAAATGAACATTGGTGTAGGATGCGTAAAACGGGAACGCTTCCGGCGTGGTCATGTCAACGGCCAGGTGCTTGGGGTCTAGCAACATCAACAACCAGCCCAGCCCTGACCCCAGCGCTGTCAGGATGAAAAAGAGACGCCTGGGCCTCAGCCGTACCCAGATGGCGGCGCCCAAATAGTACAACGACAGGTACATGAAGAAGCTGGTGACCATGCGCGCCAAGTGGAAAACGACCAGGTTGGAAAGGCCGGTGATGTGCGCCGCGTGCCCCAAAAACAGGTAGAGAGCGTGGAAGCCCGCGCCGTCGTGCTGTTCCGGCGTGTAGCGTAGCTTAAAAAGCCACATGCCGCGCTTCCCTTGCTCGATTTTGGAAAGGTAGGTGGCTCCGTCTATGGGGTTAGAAAGCATTCCCATAAACTGCCAACTATGGTTGGTCTCGTTACGCGCCAGCGCCCAAGCATAGGGTACCAACGTCAACGCGACCAGAATACCACTGATCACGATCACCCAACGCCATTCGGCCTTTGACACATCGGAGCGGAGTGTTCGCATAAGTCCCTCACTCGTGGCTGTTTCCACGACAGCGGCGCGGCTCGGTGGTTGGTGGTAAGATTGCGCGCGTGTAGTATAATGCGACTCGTCAGCTTTTACCTATAACTACTATATCGGCATTATAACATCAACTCCGCACCGTAACGCACGCCGCACAGCGTGTCCAGTCCATAAGCATCGTTTTGCACGCGCCCCAGGGGATGCCATGAGTCAGATTCGGGCACTTTATCGACTGCAAAGGATCGACCTGGAAATAGACCAACATCGGCAGCGCGTCGGGGAAATTACGGCTCTGTTGGAACAAGACGAGGTTCTCCGTGCCGCTCAATCCCAAGTGGCTACGTTGCAAGAGACGTTGCGCCCCAAGGAAACGCGCTCCGCGGACCTGAACTTGGAACTGCAAACGGTCACCAACCAGATCAAGCAACTTTCCGAACGTCTTTACAGCGGCAATGTGCATAATCCGCGCGAACTGGAAGACTTGGAGCACAAATTGGCCGAACGTCAGCGCCGCCGCGATCATTTGGAAGACACGCTTTTGGAACTGATGATCGAAACCGACGATCTGCAAGGTGAGTTGGCGCACGCCAATTCCAACCTGGAAGCCGTGCGTGCGGCACGTGCCGAAGAGCATCGGGAGCTGACGGAAGAATTGGAACATTTACGCGCGGGGCTGGCCCGTTTGAAGACGGAACGGCAGGAAGCCGTCCAAGCCATTTCCGCAGAAAATTTGCAACTCTACGAAACGTTGCGCACGCGCCGGCACGGTCGGGCATTGGCCCTGCTGAAAGGGGACAGTTGCTCGGCGTGCGGTGTGCGGCAAACGACCCGAAACGTACAGCGTGTGCGTCAAGGACAAGAAATTGTCACTTGTGCCAGCTGTGGACGCATATTGATCGCCATGTGAACTAGAAAAAAGGTGCGGCCATGCGTGTTGATCCCTTTTCCTTTGCGCTGGGGTTTGGCTCGGCAACGGGGGCGGCAGCGGTGGCGTGGCTTTCACGCAAACAGCTTGCGAGCTTGCGTGACGCGACGGACCAACGCCTTGAAAACACCCGTCAGATTTTCGGTCAGGCCACCGACGATCGTTACCGTCGCGAGTTGGCCCAATTTCTGCGCCAACGTCATTTGGCCGCCGCGCTCTTTCCATTGGATGCTGTGCTGATTGAACCGGCACTTGTCCCTGCACCACCGCCTGCTTTGCCGCCGGTGGAAGGCGAGCCGGAAGCACCCAATGCGTTCGAAGTCGTGCCCATTTTCCACGATCTGCCCTACAGTTACGCGCCCTATAACGTCGAGACGCTTGCCCTGAAGGATTTGGGCAAGGGTGACCGCCACGTGGCTATTCTGGGGCTGCCCGGGTTGGGCAAGAGCACCGCGCTGGCAACGCTGGCGCTGATGGCACTGGGCGAAGTGCGCTTTGAGACGCTGGAAGAACTGACCACGCAGGCCATCGAAGAAGAGGAAACTGGCCTTTCGGAAGACGAACGGGCGTTGCGTGCCCGTGAACGCGAAGAAATGCGCGCCCGTGCGCTGGAAAAATGGCAGGAAACGCAAGAACAACGCCGCAAACTTTTCGTGGCCGGTGCAAGCGACGATGAGGAAGAGGCAGAAGGCGTGGAAGGGTTGGCGTTGGACGCCCTGCTGCCGATTTTGGTGGACGTGCGCGATCTGGAATTTGATCCGGCGCTTTACGGCCACAAAGACGGCACGCTAGACCCTGCCGAGCCGCTGGTGCGCGCTGCTCAAAAGCAGGTGAGCGCCGTCACCGGGCAGATGGTGGGCACGTTGCTCTATCCGGCACTGGAAACGGGCCGTGCGTTGGTGTTGCTGGATGGCTACGACGCGCTCAGCACAGAAACGCGCGAGACTTACTATCCCTGGCTGGAACATTTCCTGGAACTTTACGGGCACAACCGCGTCGTGATGGCGGGGCCGGTGGCGGGATATGCGCACCTAACCGCGTTGGGCTTCACCCCGACGTTTCTGCGCGCCTGGCGCGAAGACGAATATGCACATTTGGTGCAACGCTGGGCAGAAGCGTGGTACACGCACAGCGACGAACGTCCCGTGCCGGATGTGATCCACCGCTTGACGGTGGACAATCGGGCGCGCTCGATGGTGGATGTGACGCTCAAAATTTGGGCGGGGCTGGCCGACGATATGCGCATCGCAGGGCGCGCGGGTTGGTACGACGCGCTGCTGCACCGCTCACTGCCGGAAACCGAGGACTTTGCGCCACTTGCCGAAGGCGCTGCGCGCCTGACCGAAGCGGGGCATCCGTTGCCGCGCGAAGAACTACTCGCGGAACTGGGCGAAGATGCCGCCGCCGCGTTTGAGGCCGCCGACAAAGTGGAGGTGTTGACCGCGTTCGCTGGGGGACGTTACGACTTCGCGCATCCCCAATTGACCGCGTATTTGGCCGGACAAGCGTTGATTGCCGCAGGGCCGGAACGTGCCGCCGAAGTTGCGTTGGACGCCAATTGGCAAGACGCACTCAGCTTTGCCGCAGCAGAACTCGACTTGATGCCTGCTGTACAGCGTCGCATGGAAAGCACGCCGGACTTGCTCTATAGCACGCTTTTTGGCTTGACACGCTGGGCGCCGGACGCGCCGCCGGAAGCACCTTGGCGCGGCGAACTTTTCCGCCGGCTGGGCGCTGCGATGATGGCCCCGCAGCAATTCCCTACCGTGCGCGAGCGCGCTATGGCTGCCATGATAGCTGCGCGCGAGCCGAACGTGCTGTTCGTTTTCCGCCAAGCGTTGCGCTCTGCGGACGCCGACACGCGCCGTTTGGGGTGTGTCGGTTTGGGCGCGCTGGGCAACGAAGAAGCCGTAGAGGATTTGGCTGCGATGATGGCGGATCGAGAACCGAGCGTGCAACTGGCCGCAGGTCTGGCCCTGGGCGCTATCGGCAGCGAAAAAGCCATCGAGCTGATGATCCGCGCGCTTTTGCAAGGCTCGAACGATCTGCGGCGCGCCATTGCCGAAGCCCTGGCCGCGCTGCCCGGCGAAGGATACGAAACGCTGCGTGAGGCCAGCCAAGCCGAGGAAATCGAAATTCGCCGCGCGGCTGTTTTCGGACTCAAGCGGGTGCATCAACCCTGGGCGGTGACCACGCTTTATCACATGATGTTCGAAGATTCGCAGTGGTATGTGCGCAGC
>CAZZNC010000018.1:8751-16460 GCA_964655405.1 uncultured Anaerolineaceae bacterium
GCGCTGCCGAAGATGCTTTCCTTTCCGCACAGTCGCCGAAAAACGAAGGCCCGCGCGCCTATCCGGAGGCGGATACGCTGAGCTGGTTGGTGCAATGGGCCGGTGAGCGTGGGCAGGGCGTGCCGGCAGGCGAAGCTGCGCGGCAGGTGCTCGTGCGTGCGCTGCAAGAAGCCGAACCCGCCTATAAGGTGTTGGCGGCGCTGACATTGGGGCAGTTGGGACATTTGCCCGCGCTCAAAGCACTTTACGCGGCGCTGCGAGACCGGCACCCTGAGGTGCGCAGCGCTGCTTATGCGGCGTTGGCCGAGCTTCAAACACGGTTGGGACGTCCGCTGCCGGGGTTGGTGTAAGGGCACGCCACGTTGAGCGTGCCCCGTTACGCTTACCGAGCGCCGCGCTGAGCGGCCAGCGTGCGATAAAAGGTCAGCAGCTCGTGGTCTTGAGCGTCACCCCAGCGCATCGGCTCGCGGCATACTTCCAGACCGCGTCCGTCGCGCGTGCTCCAACGCTGGCTCAGCCCGACTTCTGTGCCATAGTACAGGACAATCGGGTGCGGCAACGCCAATAGCCGCTCCAACGCTTGCCGCAGTGCAGAAACGTCCCCGTTCGCCACGTATAGGAAGCGATCCATGTCGTGGTTGTCGATGAACGCCAGGCGGACGAAATCCCCTTCGTGTGTCCAAAACGCCTCGTGCCGCGCCAAAAAACGCTCCAAGTCGGCTTCCGACCATTCCCTGTGCGCATAGGTCTTGCGCAGCGCCTCGGCAATCTGAAAGTCGAGCGTGCCGTCTAGTCGCCCGATGTATGGCAGCAGCTCGGTCGGTTGCTCGATCAGTTCGCCGAAGCAAAAGGCGTCTGCTTTTTCCGCGCGACACGCTGCGCGAAAGTCCGACCAGAAACCCGGGCCAGGCCCCGCTGCGTAATCCAGTCGGTAGCCGTCAACGTCGAACTCATGCAGCCAATAGCGCGCAATTTCCAACATCCAGGCGCGCGCTGCGGGATGCGCCAAGTCCAGCGAGGGCATTTCTCGCACGCCGAAAAACGAACGGTAGCCCAGCGGTTCGCGGGGGTCGAAGGTGAACCAATCGCGGTAGGGGCTGCGCGGGTCGTGCAGCGCTTCTCGAAAGATCGGATGCTGGTGGGAGATATGGTTGCAAACCAAATCCAGCATCACGCGCATTCCGCGCTCGTGCGCAGCTTCCACCAGCGCGTGCAGTGCCTCGTCCCCGCCCAAGCGTGTCTCCACCTGCCGATAGTCCGTCACGTCATAGCCGTGATGCGAGGGGCTGGGCCAGATCGGGCTGAGCCAAAGACACGTTGCGCCCAGTTCTGCGATGTAGTCGAGCTTGTCGCGCACGCCCCACAGCGTGCCGCCGTAAAAACCGCTCAGAGACTCCGGTTGCTGCCAAGCGCGTCCGTCTCCCGGGTAGAAACGATCCACGAACACGTGGTAGATCAGCGCCCGACGCGCCCAATCCGGCGGTTGCAAGCGGTCTACGTGGTAATCGAAGATCGTGCCCGTGTCAGGGGAATCGGGCACGATTTCGGTCACCGGCTCACCGGCAAAAAACGCCCGTGCGGCCCATTCTACGACGTGCTTGGCGTGCGGCCAGTCGGCGAAAAGTTCCTCGCCGTCTTCAGCCCACGCACCGATCCGATAGCGCACGACCGCGCCTTCCGGTTGCGGCGGCAAGGTGCCTTCCCAGCGTTCGTTGTAGCCCCAGCTGAGCATATCCCAGGTCACTTCGGCGCGTTGTAACGGCACGGCCTGGCCGTTGTGCGCCTGGCCAAACGCACCGCGCGGTTCGCTGCCGTCGTGGGTGAAGTAGCACACCACATGGTCGGCGGAGATTTCTGCGCCCAGCCACACCTGCACGCTCACCGGTTGAGCGGGGAGCGGGTCGCGTGGGCGAATCTCGAAACGATGCTGCACGCCACGCCGCGCGGCGCGGTGGTGAATCAATTTCAGTTCGTCGGTCGCAAATGTGCCGAAAAGGAATTCCACACGTCTACCCTTTCACTGCACCTTCGGTCAGTCCGCTGACAAAGAAACGTTGGAACGCCAAGATCAAGATCACAATGGGAATTGCGCCGATCAGTGCTCCCGCTGAAAAAACGCCCCATTCCTGGTTGAAGCGGCTGCCACTGATGAATTGATTGAGGCCGATGGCGAGCGTTTGTACGTTTTTGTCCTTGAGCAGCGTCAGCGAAATGATCACGTCGCCATACGTGCCGATGAACGTCAGAATGCCCACAACGGCCAACACGGGCCGCACCAGCGGAAAGATGATGCGCCAGAAGATCAGCCAGTCGGAGGCGCCGTCAATGCGCGCTGACTCGTCCAGTTCGCGCGGCACCGAATCGAAAAAGCCTTTCATCAGCCAAGTGTTGATCCCCAACGCGCCGCCGAGATAGGCCAAGATTAGCCCCCCGTGCGTGTTGAGACCCAGCCAGGGGACATGCCGTCCAATCGTTTGGATCAGCAGGAACGTTCCTACGATGGTTAGCGAATTGGGAAACACTTGCACCAAGAAGATCGTCAACATCATGCCGCGTCGCCCTCGAAAGCGGAAACGCGAAAAGGCATACGCCCCCAATGCACTGATCACCACCGAGAGCACAGCCGTGATGCTGGCAACTTTGACCGAGTTCCACATCCACAGCTTGAAGGGATGCAAATCGTTGTGCAGCAGCCGGTCGTAGTTGTCCAAGCCGAAGTTGCGCGGGATGAGCTTTTGTGTGTTGAGCGTGCCCGTTTCGTTGAGCGATGCCGAAGCGATCCACAAGATGGGGAAGAAGGCGAAAAGCAGCGCCAGCGAGATCACCAACAGACGCACCAAGTACCCCAGCCAACGATCCCGCATCAGTTTATTTTGCCACAAACCCCCAATGCTAGACATTTTCCGAAATCTCCTCCCAACCCTGGGTGAAGCGGAAGTTGAAATAGGTGATGATTGCCACGATGACGAAAATTACGAGGCTGATCGTGGCTGCAAAGCCGTAATCGGCACCGCGCCCGCTGCCAAACGCCAGTTTGTAGGTGTACGTGATCAGGATGTCGCTATGACCGGCTGGGTTGTTCGGTGAAATGGGCGGCCCCCCTTTGTTGAAAAGCTCTACGATGGTGAAGTTGTTGAAGTTGAAGGCGAAGGAAGCGATCAGTAGCGGCCCTACAGAAACCAACAGCAGCGGCAAGGTCAGGTGGCGGAAGCGCTGGAAGGGATTGGCTCCATCCACTTTGGCCGCCTCGTAAATATCCGAGGGGATCGCTTGCAGCGCGCCGGTGGTGATCAGCATCATATACGGGAAGCCCAGCCACAGTTGAATCAACAAGATGGCGATCTTGACCCACATCGCGTCGGAAGTCCAATGCGGACCGTGTTCCAACCCAAACGTGTTGACCAGCGTTTTGTTGATCACGCCCAATTGTTCGCTGAGCAGCCCGCGCCACACCAATACGCTGATGAACGCGGGGACGGCATAGGGCACGAGCAACGCGGTGCGCAATATCCCACGTCCTGGCGTGAAGGGGACGTTTAGCAACAAGGCCAACCCCACCCCCAGCCAAAATGTGAGGAAAACCGTAAAGAAAGCGTGTGCAAAAGTCCAGATGAACACGCGAACGAAAGGTTCGCGGATTTTTTCGTTAGTAAGCAACCGTTGGAAATTGCCTAGCCCAATGGTGACATAGTAACCGGGACGAATCACGGACAACGGGTTACCGTCGGCGTCCGTTATATGGCCTTCGGCGTCTCTATAAGGGCCGTCTACCGGCGTGTACGTGCCTTCGATGGGCTTATAGAGCACGCCGCTTGCGTTGTCTAACAGCGAGCCGTCCGGCTGGAGTGTGTATTGAGGTTGGAACTCGCCGGCCTGCTTGACCGGATTTTTGGGGTTGAGCATGATCACGCGCTGCGGGTCGCCGAACTGGATTTGAGAAAGCTCCGAATCCAAGATTTTGAACGTTTCGGCCTTTTTCAACCGCACCCAACCGGATAACTCTGTGGGGACGCCGTCTTCTTCGAGCGCGTGGCTGTCCAAATCCAGCGCGCTTAGCGGGGTAACTTTGCCCTCTTCTGCGAAAAGTGGTTCGCCTTCCCCTTCCGGCACCAACCACAGTGCATAGCGGCTGCCGTCTTCTGAACGGAACGCCGTCCAATGATAAGTGGGGGCGTCCGGTGGCAGATAGGTGCGCGAAAGCAACACCTGCTCGGCTTGCGCGCGCGTGAGCAAGTTGCCGTCGCCATCGTTGGTGAAAGCAACATAAATCGTGAAAACCGTCGGATAAATGACGACCAGCACCAGCAGCATCAGCCCTGGCGAAAACCATCGGTACGGGTATAGCCCGTCAATGAGGAAAATGGCGTTCATGCCCAGCGTGATTGCCGTTACGAAGCCTGCCAGGATGTATTCTTCTTGTCCGACTAGCTTCCCGACGAACCAAATCGTCACGGCGTCAATCAGTGCCAGCGCTGCCAAGCGCAGCACGATATTCAGCACGGGGCCAGTGAGCGCCGGAGCAGGGCGTTTGGCGGTCATTTGCTCAGTAGCCATAGTGCGTAGCGGCAGGGCCTGTTGCGCAGCCCGCGCCGCCTACTCCTTTCTCTCGCTCAGCACAACGAAATCGAATCTGTATGATTTTTTATAACTCACAGGGCCGGTAGGTAACCCCACCGACCCTGCAAACCCGTTCAAAGTGTGTTCGGAAGTGTGTGGCCTACTCGCCTTCAGCCGCCGCGCGGATAGCTTCCGCTGCTTGCTGGGCGAGTTCGGTTGCGTCGGCTTCAGGGTCTTGCATCGCCAACGTGATCGCATCACCCCAAGCGCTCCAAACCGCCGACATCGCGGGGATTGCCGGCATGGGCATACCCACTGCGCCCGCTTCGGCCAACGCGGCCAAATACGGGTCTTCGATCTGCTCTTGCGCGCTGAGCAACGCCGGTGCACGGTTGCCCTTTTCGTAAAGCGCCAACTGCACTTCTTCCGACGCCACGAATTCGGTTAGGAAGGCCTGGGCCAGCAGCGGGTGCTCGCTGAAGGCGCTGACCATGAAGGCCTGCGCGCCAATGAAGGGCCGTCCGGGGTCACCGTCGGGGCCGGCGGGAATCGGTGCAATGGCGAAGGGCACGCCCTCGTCCGCAAATTTGCCGATGTTCCAGGGGCCGGTGATGTACATGGCGGCTTGCCCGTCCATGAAGAGCGCGTCTGCCGCGCCACCGTCCAAACCGGAGGGGATCATGCCGTCTTTGAGCAGGCCCTGGATGAATTGCAAGGAAGCGATCGAGCCTTCGTTGTCTACGCCCACGTCGTCGGCGGTGTAGTTGCCGTTTTCGTCCAGCCCAAAGATGTAGCCGCCAAAAGCGGTTTGGATCGGGTAGAAGTGATAGGGGTCACCTTCTTGGCGGATGAAACCGTATTCTGCCGTGCCGGAGTCCATGATTTCCTGGGACATTTCGACAACCTCGTCCCACGTGGCGGGCGGGGTTTCGACCAAGTCGGTGTTGTAGAAGAAGCCAACATTCTCGATGGCATAGGGCACGCCGTAAAGTTCGCCGTCCCAAGAGAAGGCGTGGATCGCTACTTCGGCGAAATCCTCGGTCTTGTCGCCCAGGTCTACGGGGGCCAGCAAGCCGTTGGTGACCAACTCGCCGAGCCAGTCGTGCGCGCCGATGATGATGTCCGGCCCTTCACCGGCGGGGCCGGCGATGCGCAACTGGTCGCGGATGTCACCAAAGCCCAATTGTTGTACGACCAAGTCCACGCCGTATTCTTCCTCGAAGGCTGTTCCCAGTTCTTCGATCACGCTGGCGCGGGTTTCGTCTGTCCAAATGAGCAACGAGGGCGTATCGTCCTGAGCAGAAGAAACGGCAAGTGGTAAGGCGCTGAGCACCATCACCACCACTAAAATTAAGGACAGGTGCTTTTTCATGATTTTTGCTCTCCAGCATTAGCACTTTTAACGATATTTAGTACGACATGCGGGTGTGTGAACTGCTCAAATGAGACGTAATGGCCGGTCTTGCTCTCCTTTCCTACTTCGGGCAATGAATGCCACGATATACCCCGAGCACCCTTTCACTATATAGGGAATAAACCGGTTTGCATCCAGTGTAGCGGAGATTGCGCGCGCTGGCAAATTTTGTGGCGCTTTGTGAAGAAAGTAACGGACACTGCCGCCACAGCTTTGCACGAGAGCGGCTGTGAAGATTTACTCTGCAATTTTCCCCTGTTCCCAGGCTGACGCGCCCCTTGATGGGAAATGAGCAGTTGACAACTGTACCGGTAGGTTATAAACTGAACTCATGAGTTTAGTTTGGATCGGGGATGAGGTTATGCCACGCGGACGTTATCGCCAGAAACAGTGGGACGAACGCCAGGCGGCGATTCTGGATGCTTTGACACAGTTGGCCGCTACGCGCGGTTTTGCCAATGTGACCATGGACGAGCTGGCCGACGCGGTTGGCATCAGCAAAGCCACGCTCTATCAGCATTTCAAAAGCAAAGACGACATGCTTGTCGCGCTCATCGGGGCACACACCGAGCGCTTTGTCGCATGGCTGGCGCAAACTGCCGACCGGCCTCCTTTGGAACGGCTGCGCGCGGTGGTGCGCTATTTGATGGACGGACACATGACCCCTCTGCGCGGTTTGATCCAGCGCGAGGATTTGCTGCCGATGTTGGAACACCATCCGAAGCTGATTGCACAGCATCACGAAATGATCGCACAGCTAAACGCCATCATCACCGAAGGGCAGCGCAACGGCGAAATTGCGTCCGATTTGGCTTCACCGGTAATCGTCCGTGTCATGTGGATGTTGAGCAATGTTCCGCTCAGCGAGTACACCGCGCTGCGTGGTGACGAGACGTACCTGACCCGTGAAGCGTACATCGCGCAAGTCCTGACGCTTTTCGAGCGTGGGCTGCGTCCCTAAGCCGCATTGGAGAGTACCCCGTCAACGTGTTTTCAGGAGGCAAGCTTTCATGGCCGATACAGCAACAACTTATTCGCCTGCATCTGGTATGACAGAAGCGTATCATCGCAGGCGCTGGTACGGTCTGCTCATCCTCAGCTTGAGCTTGACGCTGATCATGGTGGACGCGACCATTGTCAACGTAGCGATTCCGTCTATCGTCAAGGATTTCAACGCCAGCTTCCGCGATGCCGAATGGGTCAACACGATCTATTCGCTGGTCTTCGCCGCCACGCTAATTCTATGGGGCAAGATCGGTGACCAATATGGGCGGCGGCTGCTTTTTTTGATCGGCGTGCTGCTCTTCGGCCTCGGGTCGGCATTGGTGGGGGCGTCCACGTCGATCACGATGCTGGTTATCATGCGCGCGTTGCAAGGGGTTGGCGCGGCTATCCTCAGCCCCAGCACACTTTCGATCATCACGACCACGTTTCGCGGCAAAGAGCGCGGCATTGCCTTTGGCGTCTGGGGAGCAACGGCGGCGATCTCTGCGGCGCTGGGGCCGTTGCTGGGCGGCTGGGTGATTGACCATGCTTCTTGGCGTTGGGCGTTCTATATCAATATCCCCATCGTGGTTGTGGCTTTCGTCGGCGCGCTGTGGGTGATCCAAGAATTCCGTGACCCCGAATCACGTCACTATTTCGATGTGGTCGGTACGTTGCTCGGCGGCCTGGGGTTGGGAGCGCTGGTTTTCGGCATCATCGAGGGGCCGGGTTACGGTTGGTGGAAGCCCGAAAG
>CAZZNC010000019.1:0-16101 GCA_964655405.1 uncultured Anaerolineaceae bacterium
CTTGCATCACAAAGGAGTATTCGCGTGGATTGCCGAACCAGCGTGGGCGGCGTGGTTGCACCGTGCCGATCACGGTACGGCGTTCGCCCGGGGCCAATTGCACTGTGCCCATCGGCAAACGCACGTGCAGGGCCTGGGTCTTGTCCATGCCTTGTAACGCCAGTGCCAGCGGTGCGCTGCCCTGGTTGTGCAAATAGAGCTTGAAACGCCCTTTTCCGTTGGCAGGCGGGGTGGTTTCCAACGCCATGCCGAAGCCGCCGAAGGGCAATATATGCAACACGGCGGGGGCTTCGATGGCTTCCGCAGGATTGGAATTGGAGCGCACCCGTACCGTGAAGGGACGTTCTCCGGGGGTGCTGTCGCTGCGGCGCAACGGCTTGAAGCTGATCGTGATTTGCGCTTCTTCGCTTGCTTCCAACGGCAATTCGACCCGCTCAGCGCGTGCCCAGCCTTTGGGCAAGCCTTCGATCTCGATGAAGTAGCGGTCGGCTTCCGCGCCCAGATTTTGCAATGTCAACGTGGCTTGGACATGCGCCCCCGGCGCGATGGGTCTGTCCGGCCCTTCCAGCGCCACGCGGTAAGTGGGACGGGAAAGCTCTACCCGTTGCGTGACATCCTCTGCTCCGGGGCTTTCCGGCACGACGGGGGGGTGATAGATCAAACGAGCTTCCCCCACTTGGATCTCCTCGCCACCGCGCAATGTCAGCGGTTCATGCGGGCGCAGCCGCATTCCGTCAACATATGTGCCGTTGACCGACTCCAAGTCTTCAAGCAGCGCGCGTTGTTCCTTGAAGGTCAAAGCGATGTGGTAACGCGAAACGGTGGTCGAATCCAACACAATGTCGTTGCCGGTCGAGCGTCCGACGGCGACAGTTTCCTTGTTGATGCGGTAGCTTTCCACTGGCCGGTCCGGCCAATATACGTCCACTCGACCGTAGAACATCTTGCCACTTCCTTATATAGCGCGGCTTCGTCTGCGATCTGTGCGACTGCCGCTTGTGTAGCGACGGTTCAATTGTAGCGGTAGAGGCCAAAACCACAACTCACACGCCGAACGAAGGGCGCTGTCGGAGGAGTTCAGGAGGGGAAACGTCGCCAACATTGGAGACGATAAACCGCAAAGCTCTGCACTGTGTAAACACGCTGCACGTGCACGTCTGCGCCACGCAACACGTACAGCCAGAAAGCCGCTTCCCGCTTCGGCGCGACCAAGTAACGTACCTCGCCCGCCGCACACAGATCGTCGGTCAGCGCTTCCGGTTGAGACATATAGCGCAGTGTCACACCGGGTGAGCTGCCCAGATAGTAGCCCAGTTCCCAGCCCAGCCAGTGATCGTAAACCACCGCGTCGGCAAATTCTGTGTTCAAATAGGCGGCCAGCGTGCCTATGCCGTTGTGTTGTCTATGATCTCCCCCCAGGGGTAAATTACCGTACAAGGCGGCGCGCGTGCTCGGCACACTTGCCACGCCGAGCACCACGATCATCAGTAGCGCCACGCCCCGTCGTGCGCCGAGCGCTCGCCATGCGCTCACCCATGCGCGCGCCGCCAATATCAGCAGCAAAGGCACGAGCGGATAGAGGTAGCGGTCGTAGGTGTTGAAGGCAACCAACCCATACACGCCCAGGAAGGCCAGTGCGTATCCGGCCAATGTCCAATCCAGCGCCGCCGCACGGTCTCGATGGCGTAAGTCGCGCACCAGCCAGGCCAACGCTCCCAGCGCCAGCGCCGCGCCCAGCCATTCCGCGCCGACCGTCCACCGTAGCCAGCCCAGCCATGCGCTCAGCCGCGCGACGATCTCGTCGGAACGCGCCAATCGCCTCGGCATGTTGTGCGCACGCGCCAAAGCCCAGAAGCTGCGCGGCGCGCGGGCAGCGTCCCAAAGCAGCAGCGCACCGATTCCCACGCTCAACGTTCCCGCCAAGCGCGCGATCCGATGCACGAGGTCACGCGCACGCCAATCGCGGCGCACGTTTGCCAATGTCCCCAGTGCCAACACGAGCGGCACGGCTTGCCACACGGACGTTTTGCACGCGACCCCCAGGGCCAACGCGGCACCGGCCCATGCCCAGCGTTCTCGCACAGCCAACCACACACCCCACAACGTCCAAAACGCCGCTTGCACGTCGGTAAAGGCGGTGGCGGCAAATCCCAAAGCATAGGGAGAAAAAGCCCAGAGCGCCGCAGTTGCCCAACCCACCGCACGATCTCGATAGAGATCGCGCGCCAGGGCGTAAAGCACAGATACGCTCAGCGCACTGAACACAATATTTGGCAGCCGCGCGGCCCACTCGCTCGCGCCCAGCGCACGGAAGGACAACCCCAGCGCGTAAAGCGTCAGCGGCGGCTTGTCCAAATCGGCGTGGCGCAACAACAGATCACCGTGCAGAGCAACGGCGCGTGCTTGCGTGGCAAAAAGTGCCTCGTCGGGATGCAACCGCACGTCCACGCCCAGCAATGCGATCCGCACGAGTGCTGCTGTTGCCAACAAAACCACGAGCGCCGCCCCAAATGTGGCCGACGCTCGTTCTGGTTTCCATCTCATGGCCGGTTACGCAGGATTGCCCCGCGCCTTGATGTTCCTAGTCCGTGAAACGATAGCGAATCAGCGTCCAGAGTGCTTGTACGCCGTCGCGCCAAGAAATTTTCTTGCCCTCGTCCCACTCGCGCCCGTTGTAAGAGATGGGCACTTCATAGATGCGGTGGCCGCGTTTGAGGATTTTGGCGGTGACTTCCGGCTCGAAGTCAAAGCGGCGCGCACGCAGCGGCAGATCGCGCACCAGCTCGGCGCGGAAAACCTTGTAGCATGTTTCCATATCGCTGAGGATGGCATTATAAAGCAAATTGGTGGTGAACGTGAGGATATGGTTGGCGACCATGTTCCAAAAGAACATCGCTTTGCGCGGCCCACCCAAAAAGCGCGAGCCGTAAACCACGTCCGTGATGCCTTCTTCAAGCGGTTTGAGCAACACCGGATATTCGCGCGGGTCGTATTCCAGGTCAGCATCTTGGATCAGGAACACATCGCCGGTAGCGTGTTGAAAACCGGTGCGCACCGCTGCTCCTTTGCCCATGTTGCGCTCGTGGTAGATGATTTGCAGATCGTCACCGCGCTCGATCTTTTCCAACACTTCGCGTGTGCCATCGGTCGAGCCGTCGTCCACGACGATAATTTCGTTCGCCAAGCCCACTGCACGCACGCGGCGAACGATCTCTTCGACGGTGTCTTTTTCGTTGTAACAGGGAATGATGACAGATAGCTTCAAGCTCAATGCTGTTTTCCTATCGCGTTCGGTCTTCGTATAGGGCAAGATTATAACCAACCCCCACCCCGCGGACAACGGCGAGTTGAAAGCGCTTATCCGGTTTCCGGCGATCTGGTGGCGCACTTTGCAAACCGCGCAAACATGTTACAATGCCCTGCGCGCATTTGTCGAAAGCTCGCTACGGCACGCACTTGTGCGCACACTTTTGGCATACGTATTGTTGGCATAGAACATAGCGAGGGGCGAAAATATGTCCGGTTATGCCTGGATGGGGGTCATCGTGAGCGCGGCGGTTTCAGCTTTGGCCGTCGGGGCCTATATTGTGATGGCGCTCCCCTATTTTGACAATATGCCCTATTTGGCCGAACTTCGGCGAAGTGCTTGGAAGGCGGCTGTTGTCGGAGCTGTGATCTTTGTGTTCTTTTTTGGCGTGTTCTACTTGGCCTCACAGCACATCGACCAAGACACGAGCGGCCCTTTGCTGCTCTTCGCTGCGCTGGTGATCGCGTTGCCCATGAGTTTGCTTTTGGGCACGGAAACTTGGGACAGGCACAACGGGCACGGCATGAGCAAAGTTCCAGGCCCCCGCGCCGTTGCCGTAGCGACCGGCATCGGGTTGCTGGAACTTTCCGTTTTTGCGGTGGCGTTTGTGTTCGTGCTCTAAGGCACGTTCCTTAACGCTGCGGCCAAATTTCTTCGACGCCGCTGTGCTGGATAACCAAACGCTCTTCGATCAATTCCGTACTGCCGGTGTTGAAGTCCGAAAAGGCAATCTCGCTGATCCAAGCGTTTTCATAAACCCACCGTCGCGTTTCCACGCCTTCGTCTATTGCCACAACCGCGATCTCGCGCGTGACCTTTTCGGTCGGCTTGGCAAGCGTTTCGCGCGTCCAACGATTGAAGGGCTGCTCAGCGTCTTGTTGTACCATCTTGGTGATGGTCAGAGGGTGGTGCACCAACCGTCCTGCTGACATATCCACACTGCGAATGCGCAGCCCTTGTACGCCAAAAATGCCGGTGACGATCTCTCCGTCTATTTCCACGCGAAACTCGTTGGCCGAAAGGCTGTCAACAGCTTGAATATTTGTATTTTCTTGCGTCATGCTTGCCTCCTCAAGAATTTTTAGCTTTCCGAGCGTTCTTCTTGGCTTTCAACAGGTGCAGAAGTTACCTCATCACGCAAAAGGGGCACCGCTTCCGCTTGGGTCGCACGCTGAAGTTCGGCGCTACGCATCTTCAGCAATGCGTTGATCCCGCCTCCGCCTGCGTAAATGACCGCGTGCTCCAGCACGGCGGGGTCAATGAACGCGGGCATGGGCGTTTTCATTCCCACCGGTGGCACTGTGCCCACTGCGTAACCGGTCAGCGCCAGAACTTGTTCCGCTTCGGCCAAACGTACCCGTTTGCGGCTGACGTTCAGCCGCTGGGCCAGTTTGCGAGGATCTACGCGGCGTGTGCCACAAGCGTACACCACAAATGGCCTGCCATCGACCAGAAAAACCACGCTCTTGACAATTTGCGTTTCGTCCACACCCAACGCTTTGGCCGCAGCGGGCACGGTGAGTGTGGGCCGCCCCGTGTCAACAATTTCCGCCTCGATAGCATGTTCGTCCAGGTAGGCTTGCAAATCTTGCGGCGTGAGCGGCACAGTGTCCGTTGAGGCGTTCTCTTCGGCGAAGAACATTTCCACCGCTGCGTCGGTGTACGTGATTAAATCTTTGCCTGCGGCCACGCCTTCCGGTGATTTTAGCGCTTGGTCAAGTGCGGAGCGGCTGGCAAAGACCACTTCCACCATGCGCGCATAGGGCGCATCACCGGCAGGGCCGCCAAAAACGTCGCTGGACTGCACGCGCTGCACCCCGGGCATCCGGCGCAACAGATCCAAATTGCGCTGATAGCATCGCTGAAAGTCACCGTTTGCGGCGGCCTTGCGAACCAAAATGACCAATTTCACCATCGGCAAATGTCCTCGCAATCATCGGGTGTCGGGTGAACATCGTTTGTCGCACCCGTTCGATGATGCTAGTATTGCAAATACTGCGTGCGATTGCCAAATGTGCGCGTTCGCTTTTCCACGCCGACGAATGATGAACGGCAGGTAGTCCCCATGAATGCACCCAACGTTTCTTCCCCTTATCTGAACCGACGTGCCGCGCTCGTGCGTCGTCCCAACCCCTGGCCGCTGCGTTTGTTCCTGTTGACGCTGAGCGGGGCGGCGTTGCTCGTCTTCCTGCTGATGATTTTGGTGGCGGGCTATGAATTTTTGCACCAGGGTGAAATTTACCCGGGAGTTTCGACGGTGCTGGGTGTGAACCTGGCCGGCATGACGCGCCCGCAAGCGATCACCGCGTTGGAAACACACTTTGCGTATCCCGACGAAGCTGTTTTCGTTTTTCGCTACGAGGGACACAGCTGGGAATTTACCGCGCGCGAACTCGGCGTGCACCTGGACGCCGAAGCAACGGTCAACGCGGCTTACAACGCGGGACGTGACAACGGCTGGCTGAGCAGCTTGTTTGCTCAATTGGATTTGTGGACGAACGGCTACCCGCTGGCGCCGGTGGTGGTTTTTGACCAGAGCGAGGCCGAACGTTTTTTGCGCCAAATAGCCGCCGACTATGTCAACCGACCGGTGGTAGACGCTACATTGCTCATCCAAAACGGGCGCGCCGAAGCTACCAGCAGCCAAGTAGGTCGGCAGGTGGACGTGACGGCTACGCTGAGCGCACTTCGTACCGAGATCGTTGCTTTGCGCACACGCAGCGAGATTAACTTGGTGGTGGACGAAACCCCGCCGCAGGTGCGCGACGTGAGCGCCGCTGCCCAGCGCGTCAACTTGATGCTTTCCACGCCGATTACGTTTTACATGGACGAAGAAAACGCCGCCGGCCCCTGGAAAATCTCCGTCGAGGACTTGCAGGCTATGCTCGTGCTGGACGAAGTGCAGCGCGACGATGGCACGGTGGACTACCAAGTCGGTCTCGACCCGACCCTGGCGCGCACCTTCTTGGAAGACCTCGCGCCGGACTTGACGAACGATCCGATCAACGCACGCTTTATCTTCAACGACGACACGCACCAATTGGAAGTCATCCAGCCCAGCGCTTCGGGCCGTGCGCTGGATATCGATGACACGTTGGTACACTTCCAAGAAGCCGTTTTCGCTTCGGATGCTGCGCGGCGGCGGGTGCGCTTGGCGTTTCACGATGTGCTGCCGGTAATACCAGACACGGCTACCGCGCAGCAATTGGGCATCACCAGCCTGGTCGCCAAGCACACGACCTATTTTTCCGGCTCCACGGCGGCACGGCGCAAAAATATCCAAGTGGCCGCCGCGCACTTTCACGGGTTGGTCATTCCCCCGGGCGGCGAATTTTCCTTCAACGAGTGGCTGGGGGACGTGAGCGTGGAAACCGGCTACGAGCAGGGACTGATCATCGTGGGCGACCAAACGATCACAGGCGTGGGCGGTGGTGTGTGTCAAGTTTCCACCACCGCGTTCCAAACGGCTTTTTACGCGGGCTTCCCGATCCTGGAACGGGTCAGCCACGCTTACCGTGTCAGCTACTATGAGCAGGGCGAAGGCCCGGGTATGGACGCGACGGTTTACTCGCCGATTGTCAATTTCCGTTTCCTCAACGACACGCCCTACCATTTGCTGATCGAAACGTACTATAACGGCGCTCGCAGCACGCTCACCTGGAAATTTTACAGTACGGATATGAAGCGGCGGGTGGTGAAAGACGGGCCGTATATCCGCAACCCAGCGTCCCCACCGCCACCGATCTATCGTGCCAATCCACAACTGGCCCCCGGGCAAATCCGTCACGTGGACTATGCCACCTCCGGCGCCGATGTGTACGTTTACCGCACGGTTTACGAAGGCGACCGCGTGATCATCGACCACGAGGAGTTCCACAGCCATTACGTGCCCTGGCCGGATCAGTACGAAGTGGCCCCGGGCGATCCGCGTATCAATCGCTAGCGTGCGCGCGGAAGGGGCGTAACGTTGCATCGAGACACTATGCGCGGCTCTTTCCTGCCCCCACTGTGAACGCCTGCCCGCTGATTTCTGCCGCGCCCTCGGAGCATAGGAAGAGGGCCATTGGCGCCAGCGCATCCGGCGGCGCGGTTTGGGATAGGATCGCGTTCACACGCACGCCCGCGCCACGCAAAGCGTGTGCCGCTTCGTGCATCAAGCCCAGCAACCCCGCGTGGCTGGCCGTGTAGGCTGCGCCGTTGGCTTGCGGAGAGGCTTGCCCGTCGCCGCTTGCGATGTAAAGGATCGTTCCGCCGTCTTCGTCTGTCATCACGCGCGCGGCAAATTGTGTGAAGTAAAACGCGCCGCTGAGGTTCAGCGCCAGCCCGCGCTGCCAATCGTAAGCATCCAGCTTCAACAGCGGTGCGCGCTTCATCACATCCGCCACATGAACGACAATGTGCAACCCGCCGAACGCCTCGCGTGTGGCTTCGATCATGGCGCTGACCTGCATCCGGTTGGAAATGTCCCCGTTCCAGCCGAGCGCTTGTCCGCCCGTTGCCTGCACGTCCGAGACGATAGCGTCCACGCGCGTAGGGTTCAGTCCGTTGACAGCCACCGCTGCGCCCGCTTGCGCCAACGCGCGCGCGACGGCCTGCCCAATTTCTCCATCCACGCGCGTCACCAACGCCACCCGTCCGGCCAAGTTCACAGAAAAAGCGTCCGACACCGTTTCACCTCCCAAAAGCACAGGGACAGCGCCAGGCTGCCCCTGTGGTATCGTCGTGTTGAGTTACGTGGCACGCCACGCTGCTAAGCAATGGTCACGTCGTCGCAAAGGTACACGTCTTGGATGGCGTGCAGCACCTCGACGCCCTCGTCCATCGGACGCTGGAAAGCTTTGCGCCCGCTGATGAGGCCCATGCCGCCTGCGCGTTTGTTGATGACCGCCGTGCGCACCGCTTGCGCCAGGTCGCCCGCGCCGGAAGATGCGCCGCCGCTGTTGATCAGGCCCACGCGCCCCATGTAGGCGTTTGCGACCTGATAGCGGGTGAGGTCAATGGGGTGGTCGGAGCTGAGCTTGTCATACATAAGATCGCTCCACTTGCCGAAGCCCAACGCCTTGAAGCCGCCGTTGTTTTCCGGCAACTTCTGCTTGACAATATCCGCCTGGATGGTTGCGCCCAAGTGGATCGCCTGACCGGTGGTGTCGGCAGCAACATGGTAGTCTGTGCCTTCGTGTTTGAACGCTTTGTTGCGCGTGTAGCACCAAAGGATCGTGCCCATGCCCAGCTCGTGCGCCATCTCGAAAGCCTGGCTCACTTCCACAATCTGGCGGTTGGAGTTCTGCGAACCAAAGTAAACGGTCGCGCCAACAGCCACCGCGCCCAGCTCAAAGGCTTGTTGAATGGACGCAAAGAAGATTTGATCCCATTTGTTGGGGTAGGTCAGCAGCTCGTTGTGGTTGAACTTGAGAATGAAGGGGATTTTGTGCGCATATTTGCGCGCCACCGCGCCCAGCACGCCCAACGTGGTTGCCACACCGTTGCAGCCGCCCGCAATAGCCAGCTCGACGATCTTTTCCGGATCGAAGTAGTCCGGATTGGGGGCAAAAGACGCGCCCGCCGTGTGCTCAATGCCCTGGTCAACCGGCAAAATCGAAAGGTAGCCCGTGCCGCCCAAACGTCCGTGATCGAAAAGTGTTTGCAGGTTGCGCAACACCGGCACAGGACGGTCGGTTGGGATGAAAGCGCGGTCTACGAAGTCCGGCCCGGGCAAATGCAGCCGGTCTTTGGAAATGGTCGTGCAGGTGTGTCCCAACAGATACTCGGCCTCGTCGCCGAGCAGTTCTTCGATCTTGCGAATGTCGTAGCTCATCGTACAGCTCTCTTTCTGGTATGTTGCTCGCCCGATGCGAAATCACCGCGTCTATCGTGGCAAATTTCGCCGTTGCGCGAAACGGTCATTGATCATGGTTCGGCAAGATAAGCGGCACAATGCCGCCATGCCGCTTGCCGACCGCCGCGATCATAACATGCTCCCCACGCGGCGCAAGCAGCCGCACGGCCAAATTGCACAAATTTTCACGCTTGGGTTTGTGGCACAAAAAACAAATGCCCCCTGCGCATACAAGAGGCATTTGCCGTGTTTCTCCACTAGAAGCCGGTTTATTCTTCCTGCAAGCGGTCGCGCCGATGCCAACCGGTCTTGGCGAGCGCGTAGAGCACCAAGAAAAACACCAGCCCCATCACATAGACGCTCAGCAACGGGCTAAGCCCCCAAAGTTCCGGCAGCTTGTCCGTGCCGTAACTGTGGAACTTTCCCAGAAAGTCGCTGATGGAGGGATAGAGAAAACCGTAGATCAGCGCGCCGACCAACATCCCGCCGAGGCCGGGGATCAGATAGTCCAGCTGACCACGCCCTGCGCCGGCCACTGCTGTCCCCGGGCACATGCCGATCAATGCCATACCGATCCCGAAGAGCATTCCACCGCCCAGTTGCTTGACCAAAATCGTGTTGGTGATGGCCGTGAACTCGATCTCTCCGGCGGCTTCTAGCGCGTAAATGCCGACCATGCCGACCAGCATAGCGCTCAGCATGAACTTGAGCACGGCCAAGTCTGTGAAGCGGTAGACGTTGACGATCTTGTGATAGCGCGTCATGCCGGACTTGTCCAACGCGAAGCCGAAACCAAAACCCACGAGCAGGGCCAGGATGATCTGTGTTATGTCCCAAAGCGAAGCATCAAGCGGCTGCATGAGTTAAAACCTCCGCCGATAGACCACCGCCGCCACAATCGGCCCGGTGATGAACATACCGATGATGAACAAAAACGCTGCCGGATGCAATTGGACGCCTTTGGCAATCGCCAGGCCGCTCGTGCACCCGCCGGAAATGCCCGCCGCCACGATGATGACGATGCCGCCGAAGAAGACGATTACCCAGCGTTTCCACACCTGCGGGCCGAAAGCCTCGACCCATTGTGGGCTGTGTGGCATCAGGCTGATCTTGAAGCCGCCGGAAAGCATGGACGAGGCCATGGAGCCGAAGAACACGCCCAGCAACATCCACACCATCCAACTGATGCCCTTGGGCGAAATATACGCAAAGAACGTGAATTGCTTTTCCAGTCCCTCTTTAGCCACTGTGACCGGCTGCGGAGCTTCTTGCGGGGCGGATTCAGCCACAGGCGCAGCGCCCGTATCCGCTTCCGTCCCCCAAACCGCTTCGTCGCCTGTGCTCTCGTCGGTGGACTGGGCCGCTTCAGCGCCCCAAACGTCTTCGTCGGCGTTTGCTTCGCCGGTGGAGCTTTCCTCGCCGCCCCAAAAAGCCTCGTCAGCCTGCGCTTCTTCAGAAGACGGGGCAACTTCAACGGGTTGGGCCGTCTGCGGCATACTTTCTGTGCTGGTCAGCTCCACACCTACATAAGCCGCAATGCTCTCGAATGCGCCGGAAGCGCCTATCGTATGCCCAGCCACCCACATCGAAAGCACCGCCACGATGCCGAGCAGCGCGCCCGCGGTGTACGGTGACCACAAATCTTGCCGTAGCGCGTGGAAGATTTTGCGCATGACTATTTGTCCTCCTTGCGACCGAAACGCCGCCCCAAGTCTTCACCTTGCCACACGGCCAAACCGGTGAGCACGGTCAAGCTGCCTGCAACCCAAGACAACACGATATTGCGCCAATCGTAGCCTTCTTCGGCGGTGGATGTTGTCGCGGCTTCTGCGGGGGCAGATGCGGCGTCTTCGGGGTTGGCGGCCAAATCCTGATACATGGCAAAGTAATTGTCTACGTCGGCGGGGTGGCACGCTGCACAACGCTTCTGTGCGCGGTCGCTGAGCGGATCGAACATGCCTTCGTGGGCAGCGTCTGCGTCATCGGCGCTTTTGTCTCCCCCATGGCACAGTTGGCAAAAATCACTATCGGCATGGTCAATGTGCCATTGACCGATGTCGTTGACAGGATACGCTTGTTCCCCCTGGTGGCAACGTTTGCAAGATGACGCATTGGCGCCACATTGCGCGTTGGCAGGAGCAGCCGAGAACCAGGGCAGCAGCACGCTTAGTACCAACAGCGCCATCCCCCCTGATAGCAGCAACCTTGTACGAGTGGACATGAGTGCTCCTTGATGAAATGACAGCCTATGCCGATGTATCGGCCTTCCACATATCCGCATTATCGCGCACAAGAAGGGAATGGGCACGTGAAGCATAGCATAAACTCGCCTGCCAAGCGTCACGGCGTACATCAGGGGCAATTGATTAGACGGGGATTGGTGAAACGCACGAGGCGGCGCCTGTGCGACACCGCCTTGTGGCATATTGCTTGTGAGGGCAGAGTGGGCTAGTCGCCCGCAGCCTCACCCTGCGTGAGGATGTAGGCGATCAGCGCCTGGATTTCCTCTTCGCTATATTGATCGCCGTAGCCCGGGGGCATGATCGGCTGGAAGCCCTCCACTACATACGCGGCGGGGTCTACAATGGACTGATGCAAATACTCTTCTGCTGTCATGCCTTGCGCTTCGGCGATCTCGGCGGCAGTTTCGGCGATGTGGGGCAGGGCGGGGCCGATGGTGTCCGCGTCCATGTGGCAGGCCATGCAGGTCTGCGCAAAAAGTTGCTTGCCCACTTTCAATGGATCGCCGGTCGGCTCGGCGGCTTCGCTCGTTTCGTCAGCGGCGGGCGCCTGTTGCAAAGCGTCCACCAGCGCAGGCTCTTCGCCTGGGGGCAGCGTGGGGATCGGTGTCAGCTCGGGGGCGAGTTCGCTTTCTCCGTCGCAACCACTCAGCGCCAGGCCCAAAGCCAACAACCCAATGACCACAATCCAAGTTCGTTTCAACACAAGCAACCTCCTCCGTCACGATGCGTTTGCATCATCGGTATTTCCGCCCGTCCCGCCATCCGGAGAGAGCGTGCGCAGGTAGTTCACGATGTCCCAGGTTTCGCCCGGGGGCACGTTTTCCGCCAGGCTGGGCATCCGGTTTTTGCCGTTGGTGATCGTCAGGAAGATGTCCGCGTCCGAAAGTTGCGGCACGCGCGCTTCCATCGCGGGCGCTTCCTGGAAGTAGGCGTTACCCACCGTCGCGCCCTCTTTTTCTGCGCCATAGCCGTGACAGATCGCGCAGTTGACCGCGTAGAGCATTTCCCCGCGCTGGATCGAGGTTTCGGTGGCAGGGAGCGGCTCGCTGGCCGGCTGCCCCGCGATCAACACCGGCCCCTGCCAGGGGATCGCGGCTTCCGGCGCAGCCTGGCGCGGCCCTTCCTGGTAGCCCACCGAGACGGTGTGCGCCATTTTGTCTATCCAGGGGATGCGGACCACGTCATAGGTCACCAGCAAGGGCGCTGCGGCCATCACCAAACCGGCCACGCCCACCGCGCCCCAAAGAAGCAGCGTGCGGCGGCTTCCGGAAGGGAAATTGGCGGCGTCTTCGCGCTTGACGACGTGCGAACCGCGCGCCTCGAAGACCTCCACGACCTTTTCCGCCACGTCCAACGGCGCGCGCACGGCCACGCCGATATAACCGTCGGTGATGCGTTCATCGTAGATGCGTGGTGCCATGACGGGGAAGCGGTTTTGCACGATGAAGCCCAAAAACGACCCCAGCATGGTAAAGAGCGACACGAACTCAAAGTACATAATCGCCGCAGGCGGAACGGGCGTGAGTGCCTGCCCGCCCACGTGCACCGCATAGAGCTGGGGCGTGATGCGCGAGATGAAATACGCCGTCAGCGCACCCAACAGTGCGCCGCCCAACGCGAACGGCAAAAACCACAAGCGCGTCGCCTTGCGCCCGAAGAACTTGGCCGGATAGGGGACGTTGGAGAGCACCTCCACCTGGCGATCCGCAATGCCGAGCGCGCGCACATCGTCCACCACATCCGCGACGATTTCTACATTGTCAAACAAACCGAGCAACATGAGATCGGCCATGCTTTCCTCCTAGTGTGCCTCCGTGCGGGTCGGCACCACCGCGCGCCCGATGCGGCGCGGACTTTGGACGGCCTGCCCTTCGTAAACTTCCCAGACCGGAATGATCGGCGCAATGCGCGTGAAAAGCGTGTACATCAGCACCAAGAAGGACATCGCCCCGACCGTGATCAAGATTTCCGGCAGGCGCGGAACGTAGTCCACCCAGTTGAACGGCAGCTCGTTGCGAGAAAGGAACGCCGCCACGATCAAGATGCGCTCCAGGTACATCCCCACCTGGATCAGCGCCGCCACCGTAAAGAGCACTTTCAGGTTGGTGCGCAAACGCCGCGACCACAACGTCGCCAGCGGCACGATGATGTTAAAGAACAGCATCCCGTAAAAGAGCGGCGCCAGCGGGCCGGTCAGTTGGCGCTGGATGGCGACTTCGGGCGGCAAATTGCCGTACCAGTTGGTGATCCACTCCGCAAAGTAGAAGTAAATCCACGTCAGCGTCAAGATGAGCAAGAAGATGCCCATGGCGTTGAAGTGCTCTTTGCGGATGAAGTAGCCCATACCCATCGCCTGCCGCACCAGGATCATCACCAGGATCACCGCCGCCACGCCGGAATAGAGCGCGCCCACCACGAAGAAGGGGCCGAAGATCGCGCTGTGCCAGCCGGGTTGCAGCGACATGGAAAGATTCCACGAAACGCCCGTGTGCACGGAGAACATCACCGGCACGATGACGTAGGAAAGCAAGTTGCTGACCGTTTCCAGCCGGTGCCATTCGCCCTCAGAACCGCGCCAGCCCAACGCCAGCGCCGTATACAGCTTTTTGCGCCAGCCGGTGGTGTGGTCGCGCGCCATCGCAAAGTCCGGAATGAGCGCCACGTACATAAAGAGCGTGCTGCCGATGATGTAGGTGGTGATGGCGCTCATATCCCAAAAGAGCGCGGAGCGGTAGTTCGGCCACAGGCCGCGCTGGTTGGGGATGGGCAGCATATAGTAGAGCTTCCAGATGCGCCCTACGTGGATGATGGGGAACAGCCCCGCCGTCGCCAGGCCGAAGAGCGTGATGGTTTCGGCGGCGCGCGCGATGGGGCGGCGGAAGTCCATCTTCATCATGCGCAACGCGGCGGAAATGAACGTCCCCGCGTGCCCGATGCCGATGAAGTAGATCAGGTTGGCGATGTACGGCCCCCACATCACCGAGCGGTTCAGCCCCGTGATGCCGATGCCGTAGATCATTTGCAGCAGCCAGGTCACCAAAAAGGTGGCTACCAGCCCGCCCAGCCCCAACACCAACAGCCAAAAGCGCGGGCCGGTCTTCTTCATGGCGGCGAGCACATAAGCGTTTAGCTCCGCGGGGGGCTTGGGGTCAAAGAGCAGATGCTCCTCGCGCAAATGCTCCACCTGGTGGCGCAAATTTTCGTCTTCCGGCAGCGGTTGCTCCCAGTATGGGCCTTGCGTGGCGCTACTCTCCAACATGGGTCTCACCACCTTTCAGATAATACACGGCGGGCTGCGTGCCCAGGTTTTCCAGAAGTTTGAACTGCCGCTCGTCCGGCAACATGCGCGCCACGCGGCTTTCCTCGTCGTTGAGGTCACCGAAGATCAGCGCGTCGGTGGGGCAGGCTTGCACACACGCGGGCGCGATCTCGCCGTCGCGCAACGGGCGGCCCTCGGCGTTGGCGTCTTCTTCGGCGCGGCGGATGCGCTGGATGCAGAAGGTGCATTTTTCCATCACGCCCGCGCTGCGCACGGTCACATCGGGGTTGAGCTGCTGTTCGAGCGGCGCGTCCCAGTGTGGCGCGTGATAGTTGAAGATGCGCACACGATAGGGGCAGTTGTTGCCGCAATAGCGCGTGCCGATGCAGCGGTTGTATACCTGCACGTTGAGGTTTTCTTGCTCACTGTGATAGGAGGCGTAAACCGGACAAACCGGCTCGCAAGGCGCGTCCCCGCACTGTTGGCAAAAGACGGGGATGAAACGCGCTTGCACGTGCGGATATTCGCCCTCCCAATAGCGCTCGATGCGCATCCAGTGGTTGGCGCGTCCGCGCACCACCTCGTCTTCGTTGGCGATGGGGACGTTGTTTTCTGCGTGACAGGCCACCACGCACGCCTGACAGCCTGTGCACTTGTCCAGATCAACGATCATCGTCCATTTATGGCCGGTCGTTTTTGCTTCTGACATGACAATACTCCTGAACGTTTACCCGTGAATGTCAGATGTGGATTGCACAGGCTTTCTAGAACGGGATGTGCACTTCGCCGCCCGCTTCTTCGGCGTCTACGCGGCTTTCCAAAACGGCGAGCTTACGGTGTTCGCCCGTCGCGCTGACCTTGACGCGCACATTGGCCCAGGCCAGGCTCGTGCCGCTGGCGTCCGCTTCTGCGCCGACCAGCGCCAAGGGGTTTTGGCCGCGCGCTTTAGCGTAGCGCCCGAGGTCTTCGTGCCCCTGGCCGAGCGGGATGGCGATGGTGTCCGGTCGGATGGCGGGGAACTGGTACACCGGCACCTCGATCTCCCCGTGCGGCGAGGTGATCTTGACGATGTCGCCGTTGCCCAAGCCCAATTTCTTGGCCGTGATGGGGTTGATCTCCGCCCAGGTGTGCCAGGCGATGGTCGTCATCGGGTCCGGCGCGCCTTGCAGCCAGGGCGTGTTCGCACCTGCGCCGCCCCCGTCGCCGAGCAGCACGGAAAAGTACGGGTAGAGGTAGAAGGGGTACTCTTCGGCGTCGCCCTGATAGGCGGCTTCCGGCGTGGGGAGCTTTTGCAGCCTGGCGCGCACGCTTTCGGCTTGCGGGGCTTCTTCCGGCCACCAACCGCCGTGCTGTTGGAAGCGCGCCCAACGCACGGCCTCGTCCTCGCCGCCCTGCGCCCCTTTAGGCAATTGGGCGATTTGCTCTTGGATGAACGCGACCTCGTCCGTCCAGGGCA
>CAZZNC010000020.1:0-16064 GCA_964655405.1 uncultured Anaerolineaceae bacterium
CAGGCTCTCATCGAACAGCTCATTTTGCACTTGCCTGCTCACTGTCAGATGGTGATCAATAGCCGCACTTTGCCCCGCCTGCCCTGGGTTTCGCTGATTGCGCAACGGCGCGCGAGCATTTTGCGGGACGAACAGCTCGTTGCGGAAAACTTTTACGGTACTCCGGTTGCTGTTGGCGATATGCACCTGGACGTTTATGCATTGGGGCCGGGGTACGTTGTGGTGAACGGTACGCCGATTGAGGTGTGGGAAGGGCATTTGCCACGTCTGCTCTTTTTCTTCGCGTTGGACCGTCCTGTGGTGACGCGGTCGGAGATTTGCCAGGCGTTTTGGCCGGATTTGGAAAATGACCAGGCGGTCAATGTCTTTCACGTCACCAAACGTCGGTTGCACAAAGCTCTGGGCTTCGACGTGCTGGTGCATGAAGGCGGCTATTACCGCATCAATCCTGAAGTCTCGATTTATTACGACATCATGGACTTTGCGGGGGCGTTGGTGCGTGGACGGGTGACCGACGATGAAGAAGAACGTGCGGCACTCTGGCAACACGCCATTGACCTTTATAAGGGGCCGTTTTTGCAAGGGCACAGCAACCCCTGGATTGTGCAGCGCCGCAGCGACTATCAAATTGGTTATTTGGAAGCGTTGAGCGAAATGGCGCGCATTCATTTGGAGCGCGAGCGTCCGGAACACGCATTGGGTTTGCTGTTGCGTGCAGTGGCGGAAAATGATCTGTACGAACCGGTGCATCGCCAAATTATGCAGCTTTACGCTAAATTGGGGCGCCGCAGCGAGGCCGCCGCACATTATCAGAAATTGGTCGAGCAGTTGAAAATCGAAGGGCGCGTACCTGAGCCTGAGACGCAAGCCTTGTACGAATCTATCGTCTCGTCATGAAAACCGCGCCAATGTGCCTATGAAAAAACCCGCGAAGACGCGGGTTTTTTGTTTTTGCTGCGCCCCTGGAGGGATTCGAACCCCCGACCTGCTGCTTAGAAGGCAGTTGCTCTGTCCACTGAGCTACAGGGGCGGATTTGTTGCCATTGTAGGAGTGGGGCGGTGGGCTGTCAAGATATGGGCAGAATACAAGGCGTTAGTCGTTGTTTTTGGTTACAGGACGGATGCCCTTGTAGACGGTGCGCCCTGCCAATGTGCGTAAAATGGTCATCGGCGGACGACCGATTCGGTCGCTTAGCTCCAGGGGGGTCAGCGGCGCATTGTTGTTCGCCAAGAAAACTCGAAACACTGCGTCGACAAGCGAAGTGTGTGGCGTGATGAAATCTTCGCGTTGGCTGGCTTCGTGGATGGCGCGTTGCAGCATGTCAATTTGCCGCACCTCTCCGGTTTCAGGATCGATCCAGTCTACTTCCTCGGTATCCGTTTGCCCGACAAAACGATTGTGCTGTTCGGGCGACAAGTGGCTGAGCAAATAGACACGCAACTCCCGCCCTTCCCGATTCCACCATGCGTAGTCAATGTGGAATTGGGTTTCTAACGTGGGTTTGATGCGTTGACTCGCTGTGTGTTCAGGTGTCACGAGCAGTTCCCCCGGGTAGTTGATTGTCGCGTCCGTGTATTTCTGGCGTTAGGCCAGCCGCCAATAGGAGCCGCCGACGTGTTGAAACTCAGGGCGGGCGACGAGCGTGGCAAAGAGAGGCCCGGGCGGACAACGTCTCACTGCATTGACCGCACTGTAGAGCGTTTTGGCGTGTACGGTGCGTTGCGGGGTGAGCCGTGCCAGCTCGATCATCATGGCACGCATCGTTTCGGCCAGTTCCTCGCGGGGAGCGTCGGCGGGCATCCAAAGGGCGTCCACAGCGTCCAGGTCGTCCATGCCCAAGGCCATCAGCTCGTCATATCCTGCGCCGATGGCGCGTCGCTGACTTTCAAAGGTGAGCCGTCCATCCTCGCGTGGGATGAGCAAGCGTATCCATTCGGTGCGCGCTCGGTGTGCGTGAAAATCTACGATGATCCGTGAGGGATCGTCGGTGCGTTTCACGACCAAGTCAACGCCGATGGGCAGCTTGTGGCGGCGATAGAAATCGGCCAACCCATACACGTAGCGATGTTCGCGCAATACCCAGCCGGTCATTTCCTCGCCGGTTTGCCCGTCCACCAGCGTCATCATCACGCGCGGCGCTTCATAGGCGGTGGGAAAAAGATGCCGCAGGCGCGAACTGAGCGGCAGTGTCCCTGTGCGCCGGTGCGGATAGTTCAAGCTGAAGGTGACCGAGTCGGCGGGGTTTTCCGGCGAGCGCAGATTGGAAAGCTCGTCGTCAATTTCGTATTCCAGCGCCAACAGCTCGTCGGTGAGCAGTTGCCAATTGTACTCGATAGGCTCGTAGCGCAGACGTTCGGGCACGCTGCGCACCTCTTCCGGCTCCATTTCACGCAGATACCATAGCACCTGCCCCGCTGGCCCCACCTCGTCGAAGCGCGGGTCGTGGAAAAGCGCGTAGTCCAGCGAGAACATCTGCAAGCGTGGGTTAACGTCTTGGGGTAGCTCGATTTCCCGAATGATGCTTTCGGTATCCAACGGGCCGCCTTCGTGCATCACCAGCACGGCCTCGGCCAGGTGCAAATGCGCGATGTTCATATCCACCAAAAGCGACTTCAGAAACCAGCGTCCGGCAAAGTAGACGGCGTCTTCTTCCTTGCGCAGATGTTCTTCCAAAAGATAGATGATGTCGTCGCCATACTCGCGCATGAGGCGGTCAATATCCACGTGCTCGGCGGGTGCTTTGAGATCCGCGTCGTCGGTAATGTTGAGGTCGTGGGGAGTGGTTAGCTCGCTGGCGAACTCGCGTTCTGTGCCGTCCTCAAAAGCCACGCGGATCACGGTAAATTCACCGTGTTCGGGGTTGTTGCCGGGCCGCTTGGCGAGCACTTCTCCGCTGATATATCCTAGCGCGGGAAACACCAGGCGTTGCCCTTCCTCGTAAGCATGGGCGGGCTGATAGACTTCTCCGCGCTCCAATTGGCGGCGGAGCATCTGGGCTTCTTGTTCCAGCCGAAACCGGATGAGGTGTCGTGCCAGTTCCTCGCTAGAAAGCGGCATTTCGCTTTCTAGGAACAGGTTGAAGATATGCTCTATATCCTCGTCCGAGATTTCGAACTGTTTGGTCCAATACTGTGCGGTTTTTGCTTGGAGCTGTAGCAAGGTGTCACCTTAAATTGCGCTAGGTATTCAGGTGATGAGTCGTTACAATAATTGTTCGTTGGTAGTGGGTTATTATAAGCAAAGCCCATGAAAGCCGCAAGGCAGGCTTTCGCGTGAATTGCAGTGAGGAAGGACAGAAGATGAGCGAGACACCTTTGCAAGACCCCTTCGGTGCACGCGCTGTATTGGAACTCAACGGCGGACGTGTCATATACTACCGACTGGGAGCATTGGAAGAGCGCGGCGTCGGCGAGATTTCCCGATTACCCTTTGCCATCAAAGTGCTTTTGGAATCGGCACTGCGCAACAACAATGGTTTTGAGATCACCGACGAAGACGTGCGCCATCTTGCGCAGTGGTCACCCACCCCGCCGGAGCGCGAAATCCCATTCAAGCCTGCGCGCGTGATTTTGCAAGATTTTACCGGTGTGCCGTCATTGGTAGACCTGGCGGCGTTGCGTTCGGCCATGCAGCGTGCGCACGGCAACCCCGCGCGCATTCAGCCCACCATACCGGTGGATTTGGTGATCGACCACTCGGTGCAGGTAGACTACTATGGGGCGCCGGACGCGCTGCGCCGTAACGCCGAGATCGAGTTTCAACGCAACCGCGAACGCTACGAGTTCATCCGCTGGGGGCAGGGCGCTTTTGATCGTTTCTATGCTGTGCCACCGGCCACCGGCATCATTCACCAGGTGAATTTGGAATATCTTGCCAAAGGCGTGTTGACCCGCACGGTGAACGGCGAAACGGTCGCTTATCCTGACAGTTTGGTCGGCACCGATTCCCACACCACGATGATCAACGGGTTGGGCGTGGTGGCTTGGGGCGTGGGTGGCATCGAAGCCGAGGCGGTCATTTTGGGGCAGCCGATCTATATGCTGTTGCCGGAGGTGATCGGCTTCAAGCTCACCGGCGAGTTGCCGGACGGCGCGACGGCTACCGACTTGGTGTTAACGGCAACGCAGATGCTGCGTCGCAGGGGGGTTGTGGGCAAATTCGTGGAATTCTACGGCCCGGGCATCAGTGCGCTTAGCCTGCCGGACCGCGCGACGTTGGCGAACATGGCGCCCGAGTACGGCGCGACGATGGGATTTTTCCCCATGGACGCGGAGACGTTGCGCTATTTGCGCTTGACAGGCCGCACAGAGCAGCACATCGCGCTGGTGGAAGCCTACACCAAAGCGCAAGGTCTTTTCCGTGACGACCATACACCTGATCCTGTTTACACGGACATGCTGGAGCTGGATATGGGCACGGTGCAAACCAGCGTAGCCGGCCCCAAACGCCCCCAAGACCGCATTGTGCTTTCCGAGATGAAACAAGTCTTTCGCCGTGACCTGACCGCGCCCATCAGTCAACGTGGCTTGGCGCTGCGCGAAGACCAGTTGGACGCGCACGCCGTCGTGAAGTGGGACGAGCAGGAAATCGAGCTGCGGCACGGCGCGCTCGTGATCGCCGCGATCACGAGCTGCACGAACACGTCCAATCCCTCTGTGATGATTGGGGCGGGCTTGCTGGCAAAAAAGGCCGTCGAACGCGGCTTGCAGGTCAAGCCCTATGTCAAGACCAGCCTGGCCCCCGGGTCGCAGGTGGTGACCCACTATCTGAAGGAAGCCGGCCTGTTGTCCTATTTAGAGCAGTTGGGCTTTTACGTGGTGGGCTACGGCTGCACCACGTGCATCGGCAACAGCGGCCCGCTGCCACAGGTGATCGCGGAAGCCGTCGAAGCCAACGACTTGGTGGCGGCGGCGGTGCTCAGCGGCAACCGCAACTTCGAGGGGCGCGTCAATCCGCATGTGCGCGCCAACTATTTGGCTTCCCCGCCGTTGGTAGTGGCGTATGCCATTGCGGGCACGGTGGACGTGGATTTGGCGACCGAGCCGCTGGGCTACGACCCCGACGGGCAGCCGGTTTATCTGCGCGACATCTGGCCGAGCCGTCAGGAAATCGGCGACGTGATCGCGGCGGCAGTGCAGCCGGAAATGTTCGAGCAGCAATACGCGAATGTCTACGACAGCAACCCAATGTGGAACGCCATTCCGGCGGTAGATACGCCGGTTTATCCTTGGGACGCGAACTCGACTTACATCCAAGAGCCGCCCTTCTTCATGGACTTGGCACCCAAGCCGCTGCGTGGCGTTTCCGGTGCGCGGGTATTGGCGTTGCTGGGCGATTCGGTGACTACCGACCACATCTCTCCGGCGGGTGCTATTCCGGTGGACGGGCCTGCGGGCCGCTATTTGATCGAGCATGGCGTAGACCCCAAAGACTTCAATTCCTTTGGTTCGCGACGCGGCAACGACCGCGT
Source organism: uncultured Anaerolineaceae bacterium (assembly GCA_964655405.1). Classification (GTDB taxonomy): domain Bacteria; phylum Chloroflexota; class Anaerolineae; order Aggregatilineales; family Aggregatilineaceae; genus JALSSH01. The sequence goes on from CAZZNC010000020.1 coordinate 5,472, forward strand.
GATGGTGCGCGGCACGTTTGCTAATATCCGCCTCAAAAACTTGCTCGTGCCCGGCGTAGAGGGCGGGGTGACGCTCCACTTGCCGGACGGCGAGCAAATGACCATCTTCGACGCCGCCGAACGCTACAGGGCCGAAGGCGTGCCGCTGATCGTGGTGGCGGGCAAGGAATACGGCACGGGCAGCTCGCGCGACTGGGCCGCTAAAGGAACGTTGCTGTTGGGCGTCAAGGCCGTGATTGCGGAGAGCTTCGAGCGCATCCATCGCAGCAATTTGGTGGGCATGGGCGTGTTGCCGTTGCAGTTCAAGGACGGCGAGAGCGCCGCGTTGTTGGGCCTGACCGGACACGAAAGCTACGACATCAAAGGCATAGACGACGATTTGCAGCCGCACCAGGAACTGACCGTGCGCGCCACAGCGGACGACGGCATGGTGACCACGTTTAACGTGATCTGCCGTCTGGATTCGCCCGTCGAGGTGAACTACTATCGGCATGGCGGCATCTTGCACACCGTGTTGATCAACATCATGCGCGAGGAAGGCGTGCTCTAGTGCGCATAGCGAGACCTTAGCGCTTGGGGGCGGTTCGGTGCGTGTCGAACCGCCCTTTTGCTTTGAGCAGGTTGTCACTTTTGCGGCGTGGATGCGTAGAACGACTAAAGTACGTCGTTTGGAGCTAAGGAGATCGCCATGTTTCGCAAGATGTCGGCACTTTTCCGTGCAGTGGTCACCCGCCCGCAATGGATCGCTGGCCTGGGGGTGTTGTGGGCGGCAGTGTTGTTCGTCCTCACCATCAGCGCAGAGCCGACCCCGGAAAACAAGACGCTGGTCGTTTCCATCACCTTGAGCGGGGTCTATACGGTGTTGCTGGCGATGACGCGGCGTTGGTGGTTGCCGCGCCTGGCGGCGGGCAAACCTCTGCGCAACGCGATGGCGCTGGGAATTTTCAATGCGGCAGTGATCGAGACGTTGTTCTTGGTGGTGCAATACGTTTTTGGCGCGGAAGGGGTTGCGGCAAGCCCCAACCTTTTGATCGATTTGCTGATCACGATGCCTTGGTATATCGGCATGGTTGTGATCTTCGTGCGCGTGCAGCACCGGCGGCGTTTTTCCGCCGCGACGGTGTTGCTGCTCGGCGCGCTCTACGAGGTTGGTGCGGACGGGGTGGTCGGTGGCGCGTTCGAGGGGACGATTTTTACCCCTGTGAGCTGGTTTCTTTTGCTCACCATTGTCTATTGGGAGTTTATCTTGGTCTATAGCTCGATGGTGTTGCCTCCCGCCTGGGTGATCGAAACAGTACCCCCACCTCCACCACCAGAAGGTCCGGCATGGCGTGACGCCGTGCGTCCGTTGTATTGGCTGCTTCCTTTCGTGGGCTATCTGGCGGTGGTCTTTGTCGTGGGGGGTGTTCTTAGCGAGTTGCTCTGAGCTGCGCGCAGTGGGTTGGGGAACGGGATGCGCAAAGAGGCGGTTGTGCTGTAAGATTAGGGCGAGTTGATGCTTGAGCCTGTATTGGATGCGGCTTGGTGTGCTTGGCAAGGAGAAGGTGAACTGATGGTGCGTGTTGTGGTGGTTGGCAGCGCTAACGTGGATTTCGTCGTGCAGACGCCGCATATTCCCAGCCCGGGCGAAACGGTGCTCGGCCATAATTTCGTGATGACGATGGGTGGCAAGGGCGCGAACCAGGCCGTTGGCGTGGCTCGCCTGGGTGCAGAAGTGACGTTTGTGGCGCGTGTGGGACAAGACGTGTTCGGCGATCAATGTTTGGCCGCCTATCGCACCGAAGGAATAGACACGCGCTTCGTTTCCCGTGACGCGGACGAAGCCACCGGCGTGGCGCTGATTGCCGTGGCCGCCGACGGTGAAAATAGCATCACGGTTGCGTCCGGAGCCAATATGCGCTTGTTGCCGGAGCACGTCCAGATGGCAGAGGGGGCCTTTGAGGGCGCGGACGTGTTGGTGATGCAATTGGAAGTGCCGGTGCAGACGGCGTTGGTGGCGGCACAATTGGCCGCGCAGCACGGCGTGCACGTGGTGCTGAACCCCGCCCCTGCGCAGAAATTATCGTCCGAGCTGCTGGCGTTGGTGGATGTCTTGACGCCTAATCGTATCGAATTGGCGATGCTGCTGGGCGTGTCGGAAGCCGAGATCACTGCGTTGAGCGATGCGCAATTGGCCGAGCGTGCGTTGAGTTTGGGGGTTTCTAATGCGGTGATTACGTTGGGCGCGGAAGGGGCACTGGTGGCCGACGCGACGGGCGCGCAACGGGTGCCGCCTTTCGCCGTGACGCCAGTGGATACAACCGCAGCCGGCGACGCTTTTAACGCAGGATTGGCCGTTGCATTGGGGCGGGGCGAGCCACTCACAGCAGCGGCACGCTACGGGGCGGCGTGTGGCGCGCTGGCAACAACGAAGATCGGTGCGCAGCCGTCCTTGCCGCGCGCGCCAGAAGTCGCGGCATTGCTCGGGGACGGCTAGCGTTTTTTGTGCTAGAAGAGAGGATGTGCGAATGGGCGCAAAAGTTTTGCTTGTGGACGACGAAGCTGCCATTCGGGATGCGTTGGGCCGCAAGCTCAAACGTGAGGGCTTTTCGGTGACCCTGGCGGGCAATGGGCTGGAGGGGTTGCGGGCGTTCCACAGCGAGCGTCCCGATTTGGTAATCCTGGATATTGTTATGCCGGCTATGGACGGGTTGACCGTTTGCCAGCGCATCCGCGAGGTGGCCGAAACGCCGATCATGATGCTTTCGGCGCAGGCGATCACGGAAAGCGACATTGTGCAGGGGCTGAATGCGGGCGCCGACGAATATTTGGTGAAGCCGGTACGTCTCAACGAGTTCGTGGCGCGGGTGCGGGCTTTGTTGCGTCGGGCGCAACTTGCCTCTGCTGAAGTGGAAGCGGGCTACAATGACGGCTATCTGAACGTGGATTTGCAGCGCCGTCATGTCTACGTCAATGGGCAAAAAGTGCATCTGACGCCCACCGAGTTCAAGTTGCTGACCGTGCTGCTGGAGAATGCCGGACGTGTTGTGCCGCAACGGGAATTGTTGGAGCAAGTGTGGGGGCCGGAGTATGTGGACGATGTGTACTATCCTCGCGTCTACATCAGTCAGCTACGGCGCAAGATCGAGCCGGATCCTTCTAACCCCACCTATATCCTCACCGAACACCGCGTGGGGTATCGTTTTGAAAAGCAGCACAATCCCTAAAGGGTGTTCGATGCAAGGAGCGGACGACACGCCATGACGGCGAATGTGATCGCATTGCTTTTCAACGGCCTGACGCTGGCTTTGGCGTTGGGCTTGTTGGTGTTGATTCTGTGGCAAAATCCGCGTAGCGAAGGCAACCGCTACTTCTCCCTTTTCCTGTTTATGGTGGTTTTGTGGGCATCCGGTGCGCTTTTGGGGCGGGCGGCGGCGTATGTCAACGCGGGGGAGGGCGTGATCCAGATCGGGTTGCGGTTGCTGGACATGGGCTTTACGGGCGCGAGCGTGGCTATTTACATCTACAGCGCGGTCATTACGGGCATACGCGGCGCGTTCTTCCGTCTCTTTGCGCTTGTGGGTGTGGGGTTGGTGCTGGCGTATCAGGCGTTGTTGTGGCTGGTGATTGATTCCCCACGTGCCTTTGACGTGACGCCGAACGGTGTGCTGCTCTATTATTTCGACACGCCCAGTGCCTTGCTCTATTTGGGCTTTCAGGTGGCAACGATTCTGTTGGTGTGGCGCAATCGCAACCGGATACGCAGCCGCACGTTGGCCTACGGCATCTTGCTTTTTGCGTTGGCGCAAGTGGTTGGGTTGCTCAGCCCGCGCGTGCGCATGTTGGGCGGCGCAGAAGACCTCGGCTCGGTGGCTGCGTTGATGATGAGTTACGCGGTGGTGCGTGAGCAGATTATGCTGCCGCTTTTGGGGCGTGCCAAACAGCTTGAAGCGGTGCGCGATGTCAGCCTGGCAGTCACCAGCCGTTTACGCTTGCAAGACACGCTCGCAGCCGTAGCTGCGCAGGCAGCAGGGTTGCTCGACGCAGACGGTGCGGCGATTTTCCTGTTGGAAGGAGCGGTTTTGAAATTGGCCGCCGTCTTCAATTTGCCCGAGCAATTCGTTGGACACGAAGTGCATTTGGGGCAGGGGATTGTGGGCACGGTGGCTGTTCAACGCGAGGCTGTGCAGATTGAGAACTATGCGCGGGATTGGAAAGACGAGCCGGATTTGCCGTTGGCACATGAGACATTTGGTGCCGTGGCCGCCGTGCCGCTGGTGTTTGCGGATCAAGTGGTGGGTGTTTTGTTGGTGGTGCAAGGGCGGCAAGGGGGGCTTTTCGACCGCGACGATGTGCATTTGCTGGAGCTGCTCGGGCCGCAAGCTGCCGTTGCCATCACCAATAGCCGCCTTTTTGAGGCCGAGCGCCAACTTTCCCATGAGCTATCAGCGGCCAAAGAGCGCTTGGAAGTGGTGTTGACCAGCACGCAAAATCCGGTGGTAGCCGTTGACCGGCAACTGCGGTTGATCTTTGCCAATCCTGCGGCGGAAAAACTGCTCGGTGTGACAAAAAGTCCCGTAGGACAGCCGATTACGGATTTTGTGGCGCGGGAATGGTTGCCATCCTCCCTGCTCCAGATGGTGCGCGGGTTGCGCCGTCAACAAGCGTACATTTACGAGGTGGCGCCGGATGCACACACTTACCTTTGCCATGTGGCGGAGTTGGGAAAACCACGTCCCGAAGGGTGGGTGGCGGTGCTCAACGATGTGACGCAGCTCAAAGAATTGGATCGGCTGAAGAGTCAGATGATCCAAATGACCAGCCATGACCTGAAGAATCCCCTTCAGGCGGCGATGAGTTATTTGGAGCTGTTGGTCGAAGACGGCGAGGATATTTTTACGCAGTCCATGCGCGACGACGCGGATATGATCTGGAAACAGTTCGAGCGCATGTTTCGCATGATTAACGGCATCTTGGATTTGGAGCGCATCGAGTCCGGCACGCCGTCGCTAGACGTGTGCGTGTTGGAAGACGTGTTGGGGCGGGTGGTTGTGGACGGCGCGGGGCCGGCGCACAACAAGGGCGTGACGTTGGAATTGGAGATCAAGGAGAGCTTGCCGCCGGTGTTAGCGGATTCCTATCAGCTTTCCCAAGCCTTCACCAATTTGGTGGGGAACGCAATCAAGTTCACGCCGGAAGGCGGGCATGTGTGGGTGCGCGCGTGGGAGCAGGGGCGGCGTGTAGTGGTCGAGGTTGCCGACACCGGAATCGGTATTCCACTGCCAGAGCAGCCGCGCGTCTTCGAACGTTTTTATCGGGGACAACAGCAGGGTGTGGTGCATGTGGACGGGTCAGGGTTGGGTCTGGCGTTGGTCAAGGCGGTGATCGAACGTCACCGCGGAGAGATCGCCTTGGAAAGTACCCCCGGGCGCGGAACGACGATGCGCGTTGTTTTGCCAATCACTGAAGATTTGTAAGGAAACGGCTTGTGTCTTGGTAGTTATTGGTTGCGAAAAGGAAAGGTGATGGGAAAGATCTATACACGCACTGGCGATGCTGGCGAAACGGCTTTGCTGTCCGGTGGGCGGGCGAGCAAAGCCCACGTGCGTTTTCATGCGTTGGGCACGCTGGACGAACTCAACGCGGCGTTAGGAGTGGCGTTGGCGGCGGGCGTGGACGCGGAGGCTGCGGAAGCCTTGGAGCGTGTGCAGCGGGAACTTTTCACGCTGGGCGCTGACTTGGCAACGCCTGCCGAAACACAAGCCGCCTGGGTGCAGCGCATCGCAGAAGCGCAGGTGGCGCGCTTGGAAGTGGAAATAGACGCTTGGGAAGCGGAGCTGCCGCCCCTGAAGCAGTTTATCTTGCCCGGGGGCGGTTTGGGCGGAGCGTTTTTGCACCAGGCGCGCACGGTGTGCCGTCGCGCGGAGCGTTGGGCGGTGACGTTGCATACTGAGGAGTCGCTCAATCCGTTGGCGCTGCGCTATCTCAACCGGCTTTCGGATTGGCTTTTTGTGTTGGCGCGTCGAGTCAACTTTCACAGCGGACAGTTGGAAGCCCCCTGGCACGCGGACGGCAAGCCCTAGGCGCGGAAGTGGGTAAAGGGCCAAGCCTTCGTGTAGTCAATAAGCAGTAGCCCAAATCTACGCTCGAATAAAGTCTGAAAGTGGGTTTTTTGTGGGTAATTTCGCGTAGTCATTACACCAAGCAAGTCAAAAATCCAACCACGTAGCTTTATGCTCAAAAGGAAGAGCTATTTTTCTCTCTTGTGGTTGTCTTTTGACTTGAGGAAATAGACTTTGGCATACAGAATGCGGCGCAAGATGTGGACTTGTAACGCGCGCCGCGCACGCTCTACCCGCTATGTGGGACGCTGGCGGCATAGGGTGCGCAAAAGGTCGGCTGCGGGTTGGAAAATGTTTTGTTTGTGAAATTAAGAACAGCTCTTGTTCCGTTCGCCACGGGGACGTGGAACAGAGCAGGGCGCTCTTGCAAGGACAGGCAACGCCCGTGCAAATCTCCGATTTGTGCACAGCAAGGTGAGCACGCGGGCTGAAGCGCGACGCTGCATGTCGGTTTTTATGGACGTGACCCCTTCTATCGAGCAGGGGGCTGCTGCATGTGTCACTTTGTCGAAAGTGGGAAAAGGTGTCGTGTGTGGCATTGCGCGATTTTTACGGGACGTTATACTTATAACATAACGTAACAAATGTTGCACCTTACTTCTTATGTCACATAAGTTACCTAAATGCGGCGAAAGGGTTTGCTCCTATGTCTAAATCCGTTGCGCTTTTGGCAACTTCTGAGGATGAGCGCGCTGCGCAGTGGCTGGCGCGCAAGCTCAACCGCGCCGGTTTCGTCGTGTCCCCCTGGGACGGCGCGACGGCGGGAGCGCGTGCTGCGTGGTTGGCCGCCGTGTTGATCGTTTCACCTGTGAGCAGTGCGTCACCTGCCATCGCAGAACGTGTTGCTCAAGTACGCCAAGCGGGTTTGGTGCTCATCCCCGCCATCTTCCGTCCCGTGACCGAGATGCCCTGGTTTGCGGGCGATCTGGTAGCCGAAGATTTCGTCACCGACGCTCAGGGGTCGTTGGAACGTTTACGACGGCGGCTTGCTGCCCTGCGTGGCTCTTTTGGGCGGCAGGTTTCTTTTGACCAGGCTCGTGATGCTTATTTGCAACGTGCGACGCTTCGCTCTCCGCATACCCTGGCCGCTTATCGGCGCGCTATCCAGCTTTTCTTGGACTTTTTGGACGATCAGCGTGGGGACGGCGCCTTACCTATACTCGGTGCGACGGCGGCCACCGCAGGCGATATACCCCTTGACCAGCTAAGCGCCAACGACGCACCGATTTTCCTACACTTTGCACAATGGCTTCTTTCCCCTAGTTCCGGTAAACATGGAGACCGTCGTCCCTATAAACCCACTACCGTCGAGCTGCGGTTGGCCGGTATTCTGAGCTGGTTCCAGTTCCTGGACGATCACGGATGGCTACCCCCTGCATTTCAGTTTGCCAAAGCGCGGCGTATTGTACGGGACGAGCTACGTGCCCATACACGCGACAAGAAGCCCCCGCGCCCCCCTGAGCATATTGAGGAAGTCATCTACTACTATGACGCATTGCAGCCCCCCCGTCATCTCCGCAAGCCGGATACGCCAACCGAACGCCTTCAGCGATGGGAGCTAACGCGCTTGCGTAATCGTGCCTTGTTGCACAGCTTAGCGGAAACCGGTGGGCGTATCAGTGAACTGTTGAGCCTGAACCTGGCGGATTTCCCTGTACGGGCGTTGAAACGTGACGAGGTGTTGCGCGTGGAAGTGCGTGGCAAGGGCGGGCATACCTACTACCTGCGTTTTTACGACGCACTCCCTGCCATTCGCGCTTACATCGAGGCACGCGGAGCCAATTTACGCGCGACGGCACGGGGCAATGTGCCGCTTTTTGTCAGCCACGACCCTCGTTATGACGGCCAGCGTATGAGCCGCATTGTCGCTTGGCGGGTGGTGCAACGTGCGGCGCGCGCGCTTGGATTGGGGCATATCTCCCCGCACGACTTCCGGCATTGGCGCGCCACACAGCTCATCAACGCGGGGCATCCGCTCGATGTGGTGCAAGAATATCTAGGGCATCGCTCGGTGGAAACCACCCGCGCTTACTATGCCCACACCGACCCGTTGCGGGTGGACGATGCTGTGCGAGATACTGGGCTTCCCTTGCCGGACGGCGATTAGTCCGGTTGGTTCTTGTATCCCTGGCCCAGCGGCACAGCCAACATGATGCCGACAAAGCCGATCAGAACGCCGGTGTGCAAAAGCACGAACGGCAGACACAACCAATACAGATAATGGCTTAAATCGGCAGTTGTGACCAAGATTGCCACCGTGAGTATATGGGCGATGAGGCTAATCACTACAACACCGGTGCCAATCATCAACAGCAGACCGCGCTGTGTTGCCATGGAAGAGGAGAGTGAGTTGATGAGCGTGCTAAGGCGCGGTGACGTGTCCATTTTGCGCAGCAGCGGCGCGAAAAGTCCGGCTAGACGGCGGGCTAACCACCGACCTAGCCAGCGCAATAGGATTACAGGAAGGAATACGAGCCGCACGACGGCAGATCGAAAGCGTTTCACGGGTTTACTTTTTCCTCACAGGGGCACTGATTTTGGCGAGCTGCTGACGGAGTTGTCCTGCCAGTTTCGCCGGCACACGGACGGTTACTTCTACACCTTGCGCGGTGTGATTTTCGCTTTCCACCACGCCCTGCTCATAGATGCTAGAGAGCAATTCTCCTTGCTCATAAGGAATCAGCGCGGTGAGCGTTTCTAGCGCGTCGGAAAGCGCCTCATCTATGGCTTGGCGCAAGGCGTCCAAGCCAAGCGCCTCGGTGGCCGAAGTGCACAGCACGTCTTGATAGCCCAGATCCGGAAAGTCCGGCGGCACTTCGCATAAACCTTCGTCTATCTTGTTCAGCACCAACAGCTTGGTGATGCGTGTGGCGTCCAGCTCCGCCAACGTGTCTTCCACCACGTCGATCTGCTCCCAAGCGCTGGGATGGCTGGCGTCTACCACGTGCAATAACAAGTCTGCCTCAGCGATCTCTTCAAGTGTGGCGCGGAAGGCCGCTACCAGTGAAACGGGCAGTTTCTGGATGAAACCAACCGTGTCCGAAAGCAGCACCACCCGTCCACTGGGCAAGGTTATGCGGCGCGTGGTGGTATCCAGCGTGGCGAAAAGCTGATCGGCGACGTAGACCCCCGCGTCACAAAGCGCGTTGAGCAAAGTGGACTTGCCCGCGTTGGTATAGCCAACCAGCGCAACGGTGGGGATGCCGGCGCGTGCGCGTTGTTGACGGTGCCGCTGGCGATGGGCGCGCACGGTCTCGATTTCCTTTTTCAACCGCGCGATGCGCCGTCCGATGTCGCGGCGGTCAGCTTCCAGCTGGGTTTCGCCCGGACCGCGCAGCCCTACGCCGCCTTTGCCGCCACGCGCAGCTCCACCACCCGCCTGGCGGGCCAGGTGCGTCCATTGGCGCGTTAGGCGTGGCAAGCGGTACTCGTATTGCGCCAGCTCCACCTGCAACGCGCCTTCGCGTGTGTGGGCGTGTTGTGCGAAGATGTCCAGAATGAGCGCAGAGCGGTCAAGCACCTGCACGTCTTCGCCAAGTTCTTTTTCCAACTCGCGTTGATGGCGGGGCGAAAGCTCGTCGTCGAAGATGACCATATCCGCCCCCCGTTCCTCGACCAGGGCGGCGATCTCTTCCAGCTTTCCCGACCCCACGAATGTCGCCGGATCGATTTTTTGCAGGCGTTGCGTCACCCGTTCACACACTTCAACGCCCGCCGTCTGAGCCAACAATGCCAGCTCATCAAGCGAATCCTCGACGGAGAATTGTGGACGGCTGCCGCGTATTTCCACACCGACCAATATGGCTTGGGGAAAATTTCCGCTGTGTTCGTTAATGACTTGCCTCCTCAACTTTCATGCGCTGCCGTGCGGGACGTGCTCATTATAAGCGGCGTCCCGTGCAGCGCGGGGCTTCTTTGCTATTGTACCATCAACCCCGAACGGCATGTGTCCTGCCACGCACGCTTTTTCTCATCCCTGCGCGGTGTTTTCATGCGCAGCCAAGAAAGTTTCCAACTCCTGCAGAGCGCGCTCGGCATAGGCGCGTTTGCGCTCGCGTTTGTTGCGCGGCGGGTTTTCCTGCGACGGCAGAATGCCGAAGTTGGCTTTCATCGGCTGGAAGTCCTTTGGCGTGGCGTGCGTGATGTAATGACACAATGCGCCGAGCATGGTGGTCGGCGGCAACGTCCACAAGGGGCGTCCCAATGCCAAATTGGCCGCGTTGCTCCCCGCCAGCAGCCCCGTCCCGATGTTGCCCACGTAGCCCTCCACGCCGGTAATTTGTCCCGCGAAAAAGAGGTCGTCGCGGCGCTTGAATTGCAACGTTGGGCGCAAGTGTACGGGCGCGTTAATGAACGTGTTGCGGTGCATCATGCCGTAGCGCTCGAACTCGGCATTTTGCAAGCCGGGGATCATGCGCAAAATGCGGCGCTGCTCGCCCCACTTGAGGTTGGTTTGGAAGCCGACCAGGTTGTAAAACGTGCCGGACAGGTT
>CAZZNC010000021.1:0-3081 GCA_964655405.1 uncultured Anaerolineaceae bacterium
TGCGCTTGCCATGCAGCGTTCAGCCATGGCGGGGGCGTTGCCCCCGCGCCCCCAACAGGGGACGACGTCCCCTGCGCCCCCCGCGAGCCGCGCTACCGCGCGCCTCGCGGCGTTGGCGCTCGCCGGTCCGAATGGGCGTTTGCGGTCATCGCGCATGGGGCGCGCCGCCTGGGCCTTGCTTCCGCAAGGCCTCAAAGCGGCTTTCGCCGCTTTGGTGCGCCGACAGGCGCACGGCGGCGCGCCCCGCGACGGCGAACGCTCGCAGGCGGCGGACGGTCACCGTGCGCCCAAGTTCCCCGCGCTCACCGTGCCGCGTCGAACGCGCAGCGTTCGCGCGGCGGGGTCAAGGGGCGTCTCGCCCCTTGCGGGGGTCTGGGGGCAGCGCCCCCATGAATTTTCGACAACGACTCACCGACGCGCGTCTTGGCGCTGAGCGCGCCGCCACGCCCGCACCAGCAACGCGAACATCACCGCATCGATCGCCGTGTGCGCTGCGATGGACGCCCACAACCCACCTCGCCACACACGCAACACCCCCAGCAACAAGCCTGCCGTGCTTGCGTATAGGAAATAGGAGAGTGTGATCCCATGCAACGCACCGAAAACCAATGCCGCTCCCAATACACCCAGCATCGGCTGCAACGCGCCGCGAAAGAGCAACTCTTCCGGCACGCCCGCCAACACGCTGAAAAGAACAACATGATGCCAACGCATGGCACGTATGTCCAACGACGCCAGCAAAAGCTGCTCGATGCGTCGCAAAGCAGGGATACGCTGCTCAATGGCCCAAGCGCTCAACGCAAAACCACCACCGATCCCTGCTCCCAGCACCACATCCAACGCCCAGTGCCGCGCCGGAAACCACGTTGCCCAACGCTGTTGCCCGAAGACCATGCCAATCACCCATGCCGCCGCGATCATGCCCGCGCCCAGCGCCGTCCCATAGCCGACCAACACGCGCGGATGCACGCGGTGCGGCATGAACGGAGGGCGCGGCGCCTCTTCCGGCGCGTCCGGCGGCGGGGACGTTTGGAACGCGTCGGGGGATGGCCTTTCGTAAATCATCAACCACAACGAGGAGATTTTCATCAGCTACTCATCTGGTGCATAGACATTTCTAACACCGATCCGGTATGCTGATTATAACGTAAGGAGTTTGCGAATGCGCCTCGTGGCGAACACACGCACACTCGTCCCGTTAACCCCGCGACCACCGACGCAGGGGCATCGAGTGCAGCCCCACGGCTTTTCCGCCGCTTGTCATTCTTTCGACGATTATTTATTTGATTCTAATCATACATTTCTTGATTTTCCGTCGCAAAATCAGTACGATGGAAACGGCTTCACATCCGCACGCCAAACATGCACAGAGGGAGCGTGTGATGATTGCCAGGAGAAAGAAGGAAGAAACGGTGGGCGTTCTAAACGATTTCGCACGACTGGGTAACGAACACATCGAAGGTTGGGACGGAGCGTCGGCTACCCTAGCCTACAACGCTCCGCAAAGTCTAGGGACCGAGCTTGGCGTCGCCGAAGATCGCTTCATGCCTCAGGCGGACGCTGATTTGCTGCAATTCTACTTCCGCGACATCCGCCCGATCTCTGAGCCGCTGGATGCCGAACGCGAGCGTGCGTTGGCACGCATGGTGCAAGCCGCCAACGCCGCCCAAGAGCAGCTGAACGGGCGAGATTGCGCCGAGGTAAACGAAGATTTGTGCGCGGTGCTGGAAATGGGCGAAGCCGCCCGCCGCGAGTTGATCATGGCAAACACACGCTTGGTGATTTCCATCGCCAAGAAGTACCAGGGGCGCGGGTTGCCCCTTTCTGACCTGATCCAAGAGGGCAACTTGGGCTTGATGAAAGCCGTCGAGCGCTTTGACCCCACGCGCGGGGTGCGGCTGAGCACCTACGCCACCTGGTGGATTCGCCAGGCGATCACGCGCGCTGCCGGGGATCGCGGGCGCACGATCCGGCTGCCGATCAACCAGGGGCAACGCTGGGGACGTTTGCGCCGCGTTTCGGAACGCTTGGCGCAAGAGTTGGGGCGCGAACCGACCTATGCCGAGCTGGCCGCTGCCAGCAACCTCACGCCCGAGCAAGTGGAAACGACGCTGCTGGCCGCACGCGAACCTGTGCAGCTCGACGAACTGATCGGCGAAGAGGAAAACCGCCCGCGGGCGGACTTGATCGCCGACAAGGAAAGCGAGCTGCCGGAAGAAGCGACCGCCCGCCAGTTGCTGATCGAGTCCATCAGCTTCCTTTTGGGCGCGCTGCCCCCGCGAGAAGCGCGCATCATCCGCCTACGCTTCGGGTTGGAAAACGGCAGCACACACAGCATGTCGCAAATCGGCAAGCTGATGGGCTATAGCCGCGAGCGCATCCGTCAATTGCAGCACGCGGCGCTCAACAAACTTCGCCAGATGCAGACCGCCTACGGTCTTAGCGAGTATCTGGACTGACGCCATCCACAACATAGCACCACACTGCCATACGACCGGCGCGCCATCACCTGGCCGCCGGTCGTGTGCGTTTCTCAGCGCCCCGCCCGCTCGTGGACACTATCGGGCGGCAACCTCCGCAGGCTCAGGGATGGGAACGCCTTCCGCCAGTGCCGTTTCCAACCAAAGCGCCTTCGCCTCGTCGAGCATCGCAAGAGCTTCTTCTCTACTTGGCGCTTGGGTCATACACCCGGGCAGCAGAGGGATCGCGGCGAACCAATACCCGTCTTCGTCAGGCGTGAGTTCAATAGTGTAAGGCAACGCGAGGTAGTATTGCAGCGTTTTATGCGTCATCTTCGCCCTGACCTCTGTCCGCTTCATCATCCAGCGGCTCGATCTTTTCCAAGAGCTTGAGCACATTTCGGACGTAAACCGCTTTGAGCGGTCATCGATACGGGATGACAACGACCACCTTTTGGCCGCCGACGTATCCTACAAAAGCGTGGTGGCTGCCTTTGGTGCGCTTCAGCTCGAAACCGTAATCTTCGAGCAGTCGCCGCAAAGCCTCAAAACGCACATTTTTGGGGTTTTGCGCGATTTGCTGGCGACGCTTTCGGCGCCGGCTCTCGTCATTCATTATATC
>CAZZNC010000021.1:3091-15942 GCA_964655405.1 uncultured Anaerolineaceae bacterium
CCTGATTTCGCGTTTTAATTTCACATAAGGCGTATTATATCATCCTAAACTAGACTACTGGCCGCCGGTCGTGTGCGTTTCTCAGCGCCCCGCCCGCTCCAACACATCGAGCGCCTGTTCCACCCGCTCGCCGAGGTCGTGGAGCAAGCTCAGCACGAACATCGCCTCGTCGTCCTGGCGCGGCGGAAAAAGGCGCGTCCAATACGTGTAAGCTGCCGAAAGCCGGTCAACGGCCAACAGCGCTTCGACCTCAACAGCAGGACACGCCGTCGCGCTCAGATACGCCACCAGCGCCGCCTGAAAGTCCGGCGTCAGTTCTTCCACGCGCGTCAGCACCGCATCGAAAAGCGCGCGATCCCACCCGCCGCGCGCTTCCAAGCTGGGCAGCGAAACCGCGCTCAGCGCCTCCAACAGCGCGTCGAGCTGCCCCAGCAAACGCTGTTGAGCCTGTTGGGTGCGGCGCTTCATCGGTGCGCGCCCCGTTGGTATACTGTGTGTTTGCCGCTCATCATTTCCCTTATCGATGTATCCACTAGGCCATGCGCCGCGCGTGCATCACTTCGTTGGCGTCCACCGCGCGCACTTGCTCCGCCGTTACGGTAATCACGTCCAGCGTGCGCCCGCCCAAAGTGAAAATTTCCGCCTCATAGCCACGCCCGCAAGGAGTTTCTAACGGCCCATCCACCACATAACGTACTCCGAACTGGGTATGCACCACACGCACCACGTCATGTGTCCGCGCATGGGTCACCAACGCATTAGCCCACACATCCCACTTTTCCGCCGAAAAACCAAAATGGCGAAAAAAGCGTGCTTTCCCCTGTCCCTCTTGATGCGCTGCGTTCAGCAGGTACGCCGTAAATTTCTTTTCTAGTGTTATTGCCAATTCTACGTTGGGCAATTTCACATGCGCGCCCATTATAGCACGCGCAAAGAGCGCCCCTCTTCCATGCAACAGCGATCACGCCAACAGCACCAGCGCCAAAAAGGTGCGGCTCACCCCTTCTCCCAGCAAGGCAAGTGCGTTTTGCTGCACCGTCTCACCTTCGGCGTAACGCAGCATCACGCGCGCTGCTGCGGCCAGTTGCCCCAGCAACGCATTGGACACATCCGCACCCCGCTCAAAACGGGTTAGAAACTCTTCCCATTCCGCCACTGCTCCGCCCGCCGCCCAACGGCACGCAGTCGCGAAATAGTCTATCACGTCTTGCCACTCGGCGGGCTGCCCAGGTAACAACGGCTGCGCCTCATATTGCTCGGCAGCGCGCACGAAAAGTGCCCTTGCTGCGTCGCGTTGTCCAGCCTGCCGCTTTGCCACCCCTTGCGTGAACCACGCTATTCCGTCGAACCAATGTTTGTCGAGTTCCGGCTGCAAAGCCAACAGGGTCGCGGCGCTCTGTTCCAAAGCCGGACCGTCTCCCTCGAAGCAAGCGATCCAACACCGCAAGCCCCAAGCCCCAGCGTACCAGTACGCGCTGCGCGGACTGGCGGCCAAACAAGCGTCGGCGAGGCTGCGAGCGTGCGCGAAGTCACCCTGCTCGAATGCCTCGTACCCCTTTATATACATCTGCCGAACTTCGGCATTTTCGCTCATGGCGGCTTACCTCCACGTCAATCTTTGCAAAAGTCCCCCTACACTCTACACTTACCATATGCGCGCCGGAAGTGCACACGGCAGCTAGTCTATGCACTCCCGACACACAGGGCGAAAGCGTCGCGCAAACACATTCCCCCTCGCGCACCCCACGCAAAAATTTGGCCTTTTGCGCAGAGGGCGTTACACTCTGCCGCCGGATAAGACGCCTACCCTTCCCCTGGACGCTCCTGCAGCGGCGTGGGGATTTTTACGCGCCAGAAGGCGCGCAGCCTTATCGTCAACGTCAACGGAGCACAAAAGCTCTACAGTCGTAAAAACATGAGTGGAGGTTTCCCTAGTGTCTGACAAAGTGCGTGTGGCAATTATCGGTGTGGGCAACTGCGCCAACTCGCTAATCCAAGGCGTGCATTACTACAAAGATGCCGACCCCGAAGACCAAATCCCCGGGCTGATGCACGTCAACTTGGGCGGTTATCACATTCGCGATATCGAGTTCAGCGCGGCTTTTGATATCGACGCGGAAAAGGTCGGCAAGGACCTCAGCGAGGCCATGTGGAGCGGCCAGAACAACACCATTCACTTTACCGATGTGCCGCATCTGGGCGTGCCTGTGCATCGCGGCATGACTCACGACGGCCTCGGCAAATACCTCAAGCAGAAAATCCGCAAGGCCCCCGGCCCCACCGCCGACATCGTGCAGATCCTCAAAGACACCCATACAGACGTGGTCGTCAACTATCTGCCCGTGGGCAGCGAGCAAGCCACCAAATGGTACGTGGAACAGGTGCTCAACGCAGGGTGCGCGCTGGTGAACGCCATTCCCGTCTTCATCGGGCGCGAACCGTACTGGCAAAAGCGTTTCGCCGAACGCGGACTGCCGATCATCGGCGACGACATCAAATCGCAAGTCGGCGCCACCATCCTGCATCGCGTGCTGGTAAACTTGTTCAACGACCGGGGCCTCCGTTTGCTGCGCACCAGTCAGCTCAACGTGGGCGGCAACATGGACTTTTACAATATGCTGGAACGCGAACGCCTGGAAAGCAAGAAAATCTCCAAGACCAACGCCGTCACCAGCCAGCTTCCCTACGAGATCGATCCCGACGATGTCTACATCGGCCCCAGCGACTACATCCCCTGGCTCACCGACCGCAAATGGGCACACATCCGCCTGGAAGGCTCGGCCTTCGGCGATGTGCCGCTCAATATCGAGTTGAAATTGGAAGTTTGGGACAGCCCCAACAGCGGCGGCGTGATCATTGACGCGGTGCGTTGCGCCAAAATCGGGCTGGATCGCGGGCTTTCCGGCACGTTGGAAGCACCGGCCTCCTACTTTATGAAGTCTCCGCCGGTGCAGATTCCCGACGACGTGGCGCGCGACCGCGTGGAAGCCTTCATTCGTGGCGAAGACAATGCCACCGTCCAACCACCTGCTGACTGGTCGGGCGAAGACAAACCGTCCGTGCCGGAAAATCCGCACTTGGACGACTGACCCGCCTCTTTCGGCAACAGGCCATTCTCACCTCGGAGCGCCACTCAGCGCTTCGAGGTTTTTTTGCGCTTGCGCTCGCGGAGGCTGAAGCGAATCGGCGTGCCGGTGAAGGGATAGACGCGGCGGAGTTGATTTTCCAGATAGCGCACGTAGGTAAAATGCAGCAAATCACGGTCGTTGACGTGCAGCAGAAACGTCGGCGGGTCCACACGCACCTGCTGCGCCATGAAAATCTTGAGCGGGCGGGGCTTTTTGCTTTGCGGGGGATGGCGTAACAAGGCTTCGCGGATGATGCGGTTGAGTTCGCCAGTAGGCACGCGCACCATGCGTTCTTCTTGCACCTGCACCGCCGTTTCCAACACTTGATGCACGCGCTGGCCCGTCTTGGCGCTGATGAAAAGCACCGGCACATACGGCATGAAGTTCAGCGCCTCGCGCACGCGATCCTGATACGCCTTCATGGTGTGGCTGTCTTTTTCGATAGCGTCCCACTTGTTGACCACCACCACCACGCTTTTGAACGCATCGCGCACCATGCCCGCAATGTGCACATCCTGCTGGGTGATGCTTTCCACCGCGTCGATCAACAGCAGCACCACGTCCGCGCGCTCGATGGCACGATGGGCGCGTAAAACGCTGTACTTTTCGATGCCCGGAGCAATGCGTCCCCGTCGCCGGATGCCCGCTGTGTCGATCAGTGTAATCGGCATCCCCACCCAGGTAATCGCCGTGTCCACCGCGTCGCGCGTGGTGCCCGCCACAGGGCTAACAATGGCGCGCTCTTGTCCCAGCAGCTTGTTGAGCAACGAGGACTTGCCCACATTGGGACGCCCGACGATGGCGATCTTCAGCGTGTCGTCGTCGTCCCCCTCATAGTCCGGCGAGGGACGAAAAGGCAATGCCTCGACGACCGCATCCAGCAGATCGCCCGTGCCCGTGCCGTGCAGCGCGGAGATCGGGAAAAGTTCACCCAGCCCCAGCGCGTAAAATTCCAACGCATGGTCGCGGCGCTCGGCGTTGTCGGCTTTGTTGGCGGCAACGAAAATCGGTTTGCTGGTGCGGCGCAGCACCTCGGCGATCTCTTCGTCGGCGGCGGTGAGGCCCTGGAGCGTGTCAGTCACCAGCACAATCACGTCGGCTTCCTCGATGGCAAGCAGCGCCTGGGCGCGTATCTCGCGCGTAAAAAAGCGGCTCCCCAGCTCCAACGGGCTGCGCGAGGTGGCGGCGTCTTTAGGCTGGTAAACTTCCAGGCCGCCGGTGTCCACCACGTCGAAGACCACCCCGCGCCATTCCGCCTCGTCAATCAGACGGTCGCGCGTTGTGCCCGGCACGTCGGCAACAACGGCCTTGCGCGCACCGACCAGGCGATTGAAGAGGGACGATTTACCCACGTTCGGACGCCCAACCAGGGCGACGAGCGGCTTTTTCATGCTTGTTTTGCTCCTCGGCTGTGTGATGTAAGAATTGTAGCAGTTTCGGGGAGCGGTGAGAAGTGTGGAGAAAAAAGAAAGAAGGGAAGGGGGCGGGGGTCTCCTTCCCTGTCTATCGGCTTCGCAGAACAGCCACTTGAAGGTGGGTCAGGTGGGGGTGGGGAGCATACGGGTCAATGCGCTGCCCTGCGAACACCACGTCCTTACACTTCCTATAATAACCGCTGGAAATTAAGATCGCATAAAAAAGAAGTTGAAATGGCCTTTAATTTTCCGTTTTCAACGACGATCCCGCCAGCGACCACCCCAAAATATGCCCATCGACACGATCAAGATCAATGCGCCAATAAACGCCGTGATCAAATCGGCCAGGGAAACGGTCACCGAAACGTCCGGCAAGTTAATCCCCAGTATGTTGACCAACACCCCGCCCACCACCGCGCCCACCAAGCCGGTGAGCACCATTTCGGAAAACGAAAGCTTGCGCGGTGCAATCGAAGCGGCTCCGGCTCCGGCCAGTCCACCGATGACCAGCCATGTCAGCAATTGATTGACATCAGGCATAGCAAAGCTCCTTTTAGCTCAAGTTGCGCGTCGGCACGCCAATTCGGACACGTGGGTTGGGCACGATATGCAACGCCTCCAACTCTTCGGAGTCTTCCAAACACAACTCCAACGCCTCACGCAAACGCCCAAGCAATTCTTCGAACGTTTGCCCGTCTGTCACCAAACCGACAGCTTCATTGGTCGCCACGTAGACCGTGCCGTAATCTGGATCGTGGGTAACTTGCACGTGAATTTCGAGCGTATCCTGGTAGGCCATAGACATCACTCTCCCAATTGACCGAGCGGCAGGCTCGTGGGCGGGGGTTGCAACGGCTCGATAGTCACGCTGAGCTGTTCCGGCAAGATGCTACTGATCGTGAAAATTTCCGCCTCGGTCTGACCGATGATCGAGCCTTGCGGCGTGATTTGATGGTTGCCCGCCGGCAGATCGCTCAGGTCGGCCACCACGCGAATATCGTCCACGCGCAGCTCGGGCAAGCGCGCTTGCGGGCCGGCTACGTTGACCGTCACTGTGCTGACCATGCCGCTCACCTGGTAGCGTGTTGTGTCCAGCCCGACCACCTCTAGCGGCACATTTTGAAACTCGCGGCTGCCCATCACCGGCGCGATGAGCACAGTCACACGCACCACCGGTTCACCTTCCACCAGCGTCACGCCCTCCGGCAGCACCAACGGGACTTCGGTGGTGAAGGTCTCGGTTTTGTCGGCCAAGTCAATCGGCGCGGTGCGCACCACGCTGTTCATGGCTGCGATAGCGTCCGCGTCACCGGTGACCCCCACGCGGCTCGGCGCGATGTGCGCGTAGCCCTGGAAGGTGTAGCCCGCCGGTGGCGTCGTGCCGCCGCGATCCGGCAGCACCTCGACCGGCGTCACGTCCTCGCGCGCCTGGATATCCACTTCACACGTCACTTTGGGCGGGTCGAGTTCCACATCACGCGCACGAAAGCCGTTTTCCTTCACCGGCGTGAGATTGACGGTCAGGCGAACCGGATTGAGCGCGTCGCTGAGGTCGAGCCGCGCTTCCACACGCTGCACCGCGGCCACGCGCTCCGCGCTGCCGCGCACGACCACTTCTTGCGCGTCGCACACAATATCGCGCGAATAGGTGTAGCCCAGCGGCGGCGTTTCGGTCACCACCGGTTGGATCGGCAAGCGCGCCTCCACTTCGCGGTCGATGCTCAACGTCCACGTGCCCGGGCGCAACGCCACAACCTTACCGTGCAACGGCGCGGCGATCTCCGCTTGCAGCTCCACGCGGTACGTGCCCGGGTCGTGGAAATCACGCAAATCGGCGGTCACGAGCACGTCTTCCGCCGTCAGCAAGTCCCACTCGCTGCGCGCGGCACGCACCACAGCGGTCACGGTGAGCACGTCCGGCCTGTCCATGATCACGAAGCCTTCCGGCAAGAGCACTTGCACGTTGACGTTGCGCACTTCGTCTTGCACGACCGGATTGTCGGCCATGTTCGCCGCCACCCAGATCACCAATGCCAGGAACAGCGACATCACCATCCAGCCGAAATTCCGCACCAGGAAGTCAATCGCAACAGGTCGGCGCATCAGAACCACATATCCTTATCGAAAGCAAGCTAGGCGGCGCGCCCGGGCGTGCGCGGGCCATGTCGGCGTGCCCATTCTTCGCGCACACGCACCACCACCGGAGACCAAGGCCAGGACGTTTCTTGCGGGTGCGCGCTGACATAAAACGCGCTGAGGATGGTGCGCAAGCGGTTGGCGTCCAAACGGCGGATCATGCGCCCATGATTGGCAACCGAGATGCGCCCCGTTTCTTCCGAAACAATCACACACAGCGCGTCGGAAACTTCGCTGATGCCCAAGCCCGCGCGGTGCCGTGTGCCGAGCTTGCGGTCGGTCAGTTGGCGACCGGAGGAAAGCGGCAACACCGAAGCCGCGCTCACGACGCGCCCTTCACGAATGATCACCGCGCCGTCGTGCAGCTCGGTCTTGGGCCAAAAGACGGTCAGCAACAATTGCGGGCTGACCAGCGAGTCCAACGGGACGCCGGTGGCAATGAATTCGTCGAGTGGGTCGCCGCGTTCCAACACGATCAACGCGCCGTGTCGCCGTTCGGAAAGACGCGCAGCAGCAGCACAGATCGCCTCGATCACCTGCTCGTCTTCCGAAAAAGCGGGCACACGCCGAAAAAGCGTGCTGATCCCTGCGCGCCCCACCCTTTCCAACGCGCGGCGCAGCTCCGGCTGGAAGATCACCGGCAGCGCCACCACCAGCATCGTCACCAGATGGTTAAAAAGCCAGCGGAACGCGATCCAGTCCAGCAGGGTCGTCAGCAGCCCAAAAGTCAGCAGCACCACCACCGTCCCCCGCACAAGCGAGGTGGCCTGTGTGCCACGCAAAAGCTGCCCCACCGCGAAGATCAGCAAAGCCACGACGAGCACGTCCGGCACGTCGTTCCAGCTAAACGTTTCCAACGTCCAGATGATGCGCATGAATTATCCCACCAGGTGCATAGCCACATTCCGGCGCGAGTGGCCCCCCACCTGCTGCCGCTTCCGGCGCCCTACCCTACCACAAATGTCCCCCCGCGAGCATGAAAGCTCAATGAGAAAAGCAGCTGCCCCCACCTGGCTAGCCGCTGAGCTGTTGAAGCAAGCGTTTGTAATCGTCCACTTGCGGCGGATTGAGCGAAACGATGCGCCGGATGGTGACCAGCGCGTCGCTGTGCAAACCCGCCTCCAATTGCAATTCGGCCAGCGCGTCCAGTTGCTCGACGGCCTTTTCGATGTTGCCCGTCTGCCGATAGACGGCAGCCAAGCGCGAACGCAAGCCCATGTCGTTCGGGTAGCGCGTGGAAAGCTCCTCCAATACGCGGATGATTTCCCCCGCGCGGTGCTGACGCGCATAAACGCGCAGCAAGCCGTCCAGTTCGCGGATGGCCGAAGGCGGGTCGTTGAGGCGATAATTGAGGTCAACCAGGGCGCGGCGGGCGCGTTCGTCGTCCGGCGCCAGTTTGCGGATCTGTTCGTAAGTGCGCATAGCGCGGCGCAAGTCCAGCCGCTGCACGTCAATTTCGCCCAGGCGATGCAACATGTGCAAGGTGCGTTCTTGCGGCGCGCCCACCCGTTCCGCCAGTTGGATGGCGGCCTCGTAAGTGCTGCGCGCGGCGTCCAAGTCGCTCAGTTGATAGTGCGCGTCGGCCAGATCGATATATTGCTCCAAAAGCTCTTCCCATTGTTCCTGCGCTTCCAAAAGCTCGATCAGGCTTTTGTGCAACGCCACGTCCATCGGAGCAATGCGCAGCGCCTCGCGCAAAATCTGCGTGGCACGCTCCAAGTCCCCGCGCAACTCGTAGGTTTCTGCCACTAAATTGTACTTGGTCATGGCCGCCGGAATGTTGTTCTTTTCCAGCAAAATCTGCCCGATACGCTGATGTGCGGGCAAGAACTCCGGCGCAGACTCCAACAGATACTGCGCTTGGTCTAGCGCCAACGTGTACAGCCCCCTGTTCATATACTGGTCAATCAGATTGAGCTGTTCGGTCACGTCGTCGTCAATGTAGATCATCGTTTCGAGCAAGTCTTCCGGCTTGTCGAGTGTGATCTCCTCTTCGAGTTGGCGGCGGGTCTTGGCGACGCGCTGTTTCCAGGTGGGGCCGGTCAAACGCTGCAAGAAACTTTCCACCAGCCGCTGCAAAAGCATCTTGTCGGCACGCCCCACGCTGGCGAGCAGATCGTCATACGTGGACATGATCTGATGCGCCTCAGACTCGCCCATCGCCAACCCCACGTCAATCCGCTTGAGCGCCTGGATCAAATAGCGGGCCGCTTCGCGTGATTTGCCTTTGGCGCGGTGTGCCTGCGCCAGCCCGTGCAACGCGCCGGCGGCCAACTGCTCATCGTCGGCGGCCTGTTCCAGGTACTTGATGGCCTTGTTCCAATTTTGCATCTGCAAATGCAGCGCGCCCAAGTTCAAATACACGGCGGAATGTTGCGCCTTGGCAGAAAGTGCGCGCTCGTATTCGCCAAGTGCCTCCGGAATCATGTCCTGACGCTGGTGGTCAATGGCCTGCATGATGTGCATCATGCCTGCGGAAAGCTCGCCGGACTCAAAAACATAGCTGGCGAGCGCCTCCAACGCCAAGTCCACCGCCTCCCCGATGGGGCCTTGCGGGTTGGCCTCGCCCAGCCCATAGGTGGCTTCGTCTTCCTCCAAATACTCGTCGCCAAAGTCCGGCGAGGGCGCAGGGGCGGCGGGAGCTTCCTCCATTTCGATCACGTCCGGCGAGATCAGCACGCCCGCTTCGATGGCTTGCAGCGTGTTGAGCGCCTGCGGATTGTTTGACTCGATCCGCAACGCACGCTGCACGGCCTGTTTGGCGATGTCCGAACGGTTGGCGCGCTGGAAGTTGAACGCCAAGGTCAAATATTCGCGGATGGCGGATTTGCGCTGCCCGATGCGTTCGTAAGCCAACGCCAGCCGCTGATGGATTTGCACCAGCCCGGAAGTGAGGCGCGTGGCGCGTTCCCAGTTGCCGATGGCCTTTTCCAAATCGCGCTGTGAAAGGTACACTTCCGCCACGTTGATATACTGCTGGGCGGCCTCCTTCAAGCGCCCGAGCCGTTCCAGCACATCGGCGCTCTTTTCCAGCGGGATCGGATCGTCGGGGGCCAGTTGGTGCGCGCGCGTGTAGACCTTCAGCGCGTCTTCCAGCCGTCGCGCCTGCAAAAGCGCCAGCCCTAAGCTGTTGTGGGCGGCGGGGTCTTCGGGCATCTCCTGGACAGCACGCCCATAGGCGGCGATAGCCTTGTCCCAATCCTGTTCCCAGGCGGCGTTGTGGCCCATCTGCATAGCTTGCTCGTAGATTTGGCGATTTCCTGGCATATCCCGCTCCGTGTACTGATGCCCTGCGAACCTGATAGGCTCTATTGTACGCCGATTTTGGCGCGCGCGCACGTGCCGGAAGTGCGGCGCGTTGTCGCCTAGCCGTTGACCTGGTAAATGGCAGGGCGATAGCGCGGCTTTGGAATAGGTTTGTGGTGGCGTCGGGCAGCTTCTAGCCACAACGTTTTAGCCATCAACACCTCGCGGAGCGCTTCTTCCGGCGTCGCGCCAGAAGCCGAACAGTATTTCAAGTCCGGAATATCGGCGATATATTCGCCGTCCTCCGCGCTG
Organism: uncultured Anaerolineaceae bacterium; assembly: GCA_964655405.1. Classification (GTDB taxonomy): domain Bacteria; phylum Chloroflexota; class Anaerolineae; order Aggregatilineales; family Aggregatilineaceae; genus JALSSH01. Next base: position 13,329 of record CAZZNC010000021.1, read on the forward strand.
TAGAAAATGTTGATGTGGTAGTCTTCCATCGCTCGTCCCTCGGTTGGATGTTATAAGTTTCTAGCAATTTGAGAAATTGGCGCAGTTGGTAGGGTTTCGCTTTACCATCTTTACGCGGTTGGATAGAAAGCAATTCAGCGATATGAGGATGAACGAAAATGTAGTGACTGCCACGTGTGCGGTCAAGAACAAAACCGAATTTCTCCAATAGCAAGATGAAATCTTCGAACCGAATATTCCAATGACCCTGCGGTCAGTTTCCGGAAGATTTTGCGCCATTTCGCCATCAGGGACATCAGTCTCCAGTCGTTCAAATGTTCCTTTTCAAGTATACGCGGGGCAACGCGCCTTTCCAAGCCGCACGCCCTCCGTTCACCTTATTCTGTGCTATACTACGCGGCGTATTGGTCGGCTACGTGCAATGAGTGCGAGGATGACCCCGTGAAACACTTCCTGGATATTGCAGACTGGACCGCCCACGATCTGTGGGACATGCTGGATTTGGGGCTGCGGCTCAAAAAGCAGCGTCGCAAGGGCAAAGAACGCCCGTTGCTGAAGGGCAAAGCGTTGGGCTTGATATTCCAAAAACCGTCGTTGCGCACGCGCGTATCGTTCGAAATGGCGATGCAGCAAGCCGGCGGACACGCGCTCTACCTCAGCCCGCAAGAGATCGGCTTGGGCAAGCGCGAGAGCATCGCGGACATTGCGCGCGTGCTGGGCCGCTATGTGGACGTGATCATGGCGCGCACGTTTGCCCATGAGCACGTGTTGGAACTGGCGCGCTGGTCGCCTGTGCCGGTGGTCAACGGGCTAACCGACTACAACCACCCCTGCCAGGCAATGGCCGATATGTTTACGGTCTACGAGGAATTCGGCAAGCTGGCGGGCGTGCGCATGGCTTACGTGGGCGACAGCAACAACGTGACCACCTCGCTGTTGATGGCCGCCGCGCAGTTCGAAGTGCACATGACGATTGCCAGTCCGGAAGGCTATCAGCCCGACCCCGCCGTGATCGAGAAGGCGCGCCAACTCAGCGGCGGCACGCTCGAATTCAACGTGACAACCGATCCGGTCGAAGCGGTGCGCGACGTGGACGTGATCTATACGGACACGTGGACAAGCATGGGTCAGGAAGAAGAAGCGGAAAAGCGCCGCCAGGTCTTCCCGCCCTACCAGGTCAACAGCGAGCTACTCGCGCACGCCGCGCCGCACGCCATCGTGATGCACTGTTTGCCCGCGCATCGCGGCGAGGAGATCACCGACGAGGTGGCGGACGGGCCGCAATCGCGCCTGTTCCCGCAGGCGGAAAACCGTTTACACGCGCAAAAGGGCGTGTTGGTGTATTTGTTGGACGCCGCCAAGCCCAAGAAGAAAACGAAAAAGGGCAAAAAGGCTAAGCAGTAGCCCCCATTGAGCACACAACGAAGGCCGTTCGGACAACCGAGCGGCCTTTTTGCTGGGTGCGCGGAGTGCGGGGGCAGCGCCCTCGCAACGCCATCCACACCCGCTATAATAGGCGCAACATGCACGACGTACACCATCGGCTTTGCGAATGGGAGTAAACCGCATTGGGCGACCAACCACGCGCGACCAACGCCACGCCACCAACGCGCTGGCTGATGCTGCAAGCGTCCGCACCGCTGGACGCGGTCGCCACGACGAACTTTGCGTGCTACGGACAAGCAGGGGTGCCGCACTACCCCTATATAATGCTCCAGCCCCCCGCCCCCACCCCTTCCGACGCCCCGCCCACACTTTGCGCTGAGCTGCTGTTGCAAGAAGCCCAGGGCCACCCACGCCTGGCGCTGCTGGACTTAACGCTGCGCCAGCGTCAGGCCGACGCAAAACAGTACGTTTGGGAAACTTTTGACGCCCAACGGCGTTTACATATCGTGTGGGTGTGGGACTTTTTCCGCATCCTGAGCCATGCCGTGCTGCGCGTGCAGCTTCCGCCCGCCGACGCCACCCCCCCCGAACCCTGGGCCAAGACGCTGGCCGCCATGCGTGCCGCGCGCGGCGGCGATATATTGGCGCTCAACGTTGCTTCGGCGTGCGGCAACGTGCGCCAGACGCACACGCTCACCGCACCCGCCCGCCAATGGAGCAGCACACCCAAACCCGACGCTTAGCAACCAGCAGAGAGAGACACAATGGCCGAAACTGCATTGATCAAGAAGATATTGATCGCTAATCGCGGCGAGATCGCCGTCCGTGTGATCCGTGCCGCGCGCGAGCTGGGCGGCATCCAGACCGTCGCGGTGTATTCCGACGCCGACCGCGAGGCACTGCACGTGCGCTACGCCAACGAGGCTTACGACATCGGCCACCCCACCCCGCGCGAAAGCTACCTCAACATCGAAAAGCTGCTGGACGTGGCGCGCAAGTCCGGCGCGGACGCCGTGCACCCGGGTTACGGCTTCCTCAGCGAGCGCGCCGAGTTCGCCGAAGCCGTGCTCAACGAGGGCCTGATTTGGATCGGCCCGTCGCCGGATGCAATCCGCAAGATGGGCGACAAACTCGCCGCGCGCGCGATCATGCAGGCGGCGGGCGTGCCGGTCGTCCCGGGCACAGAGCCGGGGTTGGACGACGCGGCGTTGGTGCGCGCCGCGCCCAG
>CAZZNC010000022.1:0-15906 GCA_964655405.1 uncultured Anaerolineaceae bacterium
CGTCAAATTGGCGCACAATGCGTTGCAATATACCCCGCAAGGCGGCACGATTGTTGTGCGTGCGGAAAAAGTGGACGGACGGCTCAAAGTATCGGTGACCGACAACGGCGTCGGCATGACGCCGGACGAACAAAAGCACATCGGCGAGCTTTTCTGGCGTGCGGACAACGAGCATGTGCGCACCTTCAAGGGGCACGGGTTGGGGCTACCCATTGTCCTGAGCTTGATCGAGCTGATGGGCGGGAAATTTTTCTTTGAAAGCGAGCCGGAAAAAGGTAGCACCTTTGGCTTCATCGTGTCTTCGGGCATGTGACGGACGCGGTACACCAAAGCGGTGGGGAAACTCACCGCTTTTTGGACACAGCTACGCCAGTAGCTATACTGGAACGGCGTGGGTGGCTCCGCGCAGCGTTATAGAAGATATGTTTTTGAAGAGTGTGGAGGCGTATTGGTGAACCTACACGAGTATCAGTCCAAAATGCGCTTTGCCCAGTACGGCGTGCCCGTGCCGCAGGGCAAAGTGGCACATTCCCCGCAACAAGTTTATGAAATCGCAAAAGAATTAGGTGGCCCCGTGGTCGTCAAAGCCCAAGTGCTCACCGGTGGACGTGGCAAAGCGGGCGGTGTCAAGCTGGCCCAGACACCCGACGAAGCGCAAACGCTCGCCGACGACATCTTGGGCATGAGCATCAAAGGACATAAGGTGCTCAAGGTGTTGGTAGACCCGGCTTCGGAGATCCAACAGGAAATTTATTTGGGCGTGACCAACGACCGCGCAGCACGCAAGCCCGTTTTGATGGCAAGCGCCGAGGGGGGCGTGGAGATCGAAGAAGTCCACCGCCGCTCGCCGGAAAAAATTATCCGCGAGCACATCGATCCTTTCTTGGGGTTGCGAGACTACCAAATTCGCAACCTGGCTTATGGCATCGAGTTGCCGCGCGAGCTGTGGAAACAATTCGCGCGCGTGGCGCATGGCCTGTACCGCTGTTATATGGAAAGCGACGCCACGCTCGCCGAAATCAACCCGCTGATCGTGGATGGAAACGGCAATCTCTTGGCGGTGGACGGCAAGATGTCCGTTGACGATAACGCGCTTTTCCGCCATCCGGATTTGGCCGAGTTGCGCGACCCCAGTGCCGAGCCTCCCGCCGAAACCGAAGCGCGCGCAGCGGGTCTCAGCTATATCCAGCTGGACGGCGAGATCGGCTGCATGGTCAACGGCGCCGGGTTGGCTATGACCACGATGGACATCACCAAACTCTTCGGCGGCTCTCCGGCTAACTTCTTGGACATCGGCGGCGGCGCGAAAGCCGAAACGGTCGCGGCGGCGCTGCGTATCATCCTTTCCGACCCGAAGGTCAAGGCTGTGCTCTTCAACATTTTCGGTGGCATCACCCGTTGCGACGAGGTGGCACGTGGTATCTTGTCCGCGTTGGCCGACGTGCAAGCCGATCTGCCTATGGTGGTGCGGTTGGTGGGCACGAACGAAAAGGAAGGACGGCAGATTTTGGACGAGGCGAATTTGCCGCACATGATCACGGCGACCACATTGGCGGACGCGGCCCAAAAGGCCGTCGCCGCGGCCAAGAGCGTATAGAAGGGGGCGGAAACGATGGCAATTTTGATTGACAAAAACACCAAATTGTTGGTGCAAGGCATCACGGGCCGCGAGGGGCTTTTCCACACTGAGCAGATGATCGAATACGGCACGGACGTTGTCGGCGGCGTGACGCCCGGCAAAGGCGGCGAATGGGCACTCGGCAAGCCGGTTTTCGACACGGTCAAGACGGCCAAAGAGGCCACCGGCGCCAATACCAGCGTGATCTATGTTCCGGCGGCCTTCGCTGCCGACGCGATCTATGAAGCCATAGACGCGGGGATTGAGCTGATTGTGTGCATCACCGAAGGCGTGCCGATCTTGGATATGATGAAGGTGCGCGCGCACCTCGACCAAAGCCATTGCCGCCTGGTGGGGCCGAACTGCCCTGGGATGCTCACGCCAGGGCAGTCCAAAGTGGGCATCATGCCCGGGCATATTGCCACCCCGGGAAACGTGGGCGTGGTTTCGCGCAGCGGCACGTTGACCTATGAGGTCGTCTACGCGCTGACCCAACACGGCATCGGGCAAAGCACGTGTGTAGGCATCGGCGGCGACCCTATCAACGGCACGAATTTTCTCGACGTGTTGAAGATGTTCGAGGAAGACCCCCAAACCGAAAAAGTCGTGCTCATCGGCGAGATCGGCGGCACGGATGAGGAAAAGGCCGCCCAATACATCGCCAATTACATGACCAAGCCGGTCGTAGCCTTCATTGCGGGACGCACCGCCCCTCCAGGGAAGCGCATGGGGCACGCGGGCGCTATCGTGGAAGGCGGCGCGGGCACCGCCGAGGACAAGATCGCGGCGTTGCAAGCGGCGGGCGTCAAAGTGGCCGACCATCCGGAGCAAATCCCCGATTTGCTCTAGGGGCACAACTTGGAACTTTGAATCGAGCGAAGCGGTCTGGGGAATATCATTCCTCGGGCCGCTTTTTTAGGGGAAAACAGGACGTTTTGCACCGGCTTTTAGGCTGTGTGCAGTGGTATACTCGTGACGAGTGGAAGGTCCTTCGGCTTGTTCCCCAAAAAGTAGAACAGCCGGCGGAATTCCTGCCGTGATAAGAAATTTAGTCCAAAGGATTTTGAGTATGCTACGTGTAACGCTATTGTATCTTTCCCAAGCATCTTGGGCGCAACACCTGGCGCTGAACTTCCCTCCCATTCGTCGCACCGCTCGCCGTTTTGTCGCCGGAGAAACGCTGGACGACGCGCTCAACACCACACAGCAACTCAACGAAAGCGGCCTGCTTGTTACGCTGGATCACCTCGGTGAAAGCGTGGAAGACGCAGAGCACGCGCGCCAGGCTGCCGACGCTTATTTGGAGTTGCTGGATGCTATTGCCTCGCACGGTTTGCAGGCAAGCGTTTCGTTGAAGCTCACGCACTTGGGGCTGGATATTGACGAGGCGCTGTGTGTGGAAAACTTGCGGCGCGTGGTGCAACGTGCCCGCGAGCGTGGCACACACGTCACCATAGATATGGAAAGCAGCGACTATACCGACGCCACGTTGCGCGTGTTCCGCCGTGTGCGGCAGGACTTCGACAATGTGGGCACGGTGATCCAGGCGTATCTGTATCGCAGCGAGGACGATATGCGCGCGCTGGCCGCTGAAGGCGCGTTTGTGCGGTTGTGCAAAGGGGCGTATCACGAGCCGCCCGACCTCGCTTTCCCCGACAAAAGCGACGTGGACGCCAATTATGTGCGCTTGGCGCAATTGTATTTGAGCGAGGAAGCCCGTGCAGCAGGCGCGTTTCTTGCCATCGCCACCCACGACGAGCGCATCATCACAACGCTAAAAGCGTATATCAGGGAACATCACATCCCTCAAGACGCTTTCGAGTTCCAGATGCTGTACGGCATCTGTCCTCGTCTCCAACAGCAGCTCCACGACGAGGGTTTTACCGTGCGCATTTATACCGGCTATGGCACAGAATGGTATCCGTTCTTCATGCGCCGTTTGGCCGAGCGCCCCGCCAATTTGTGGTTTGTGCTCAAGCATCTGTTCCGCAACTAGGCCGAGTTTCGAGGGGATGAGGGCACATTTTCATTCCGCCAACAAAAACACCTCGTCCCCTTCACGCACGGCGGCTTCCACCTTCAGCGCAACTTCTTCCCCGGGCACGCCTTTGTCTATCATCTGGTGGTTGATCTGCAACGAGCGCACCTGTTGTTCCAACTGCGTGCGTGGCCCTTCGATGAGCACCCAGTCGTCGAGATACAGTTCGTCTTCCAGCAAAATCACCGCTACTCTGATTCGGTCGAAATAGTGTGTGACGACGCCGATGTATGGGTAGTCTGCCATGCCGACCTCCTAGCAATCCCCAACGTGTACCGTTCGGTCGTGATTGCCCGCTCTCTAGCTGCTCATTACTCGCATTGTAGCACGGGTTTTGCGCGGGGTTGGCGAAGAATTTACGCGGTTATAGGGGGCCTCTAATGCGTATCTTATGCGCCCGTGTCTACAATAGACAGTGGGAACATAGCAAGGCGTGGCAGGAGGTCGGTATGCCGTTATACGAGTATCAGTGCATGGAATGTGGCGTGCGTTTTGAGCGACAGCAACATTTCCGAGATGCACCGATCCGCACATGTCCGGAGTGTGGCGGACGGGTACAACGTTTGATCGGGCCGGTGGGCGTGATCTTCAAGGGATCGGGGTTCTATTCGACCGATCATCGTGCAAACCATGCGCACCGCAGCGGTAAATCCAAAGCGTCCGGAGGCCAAGCAAACGCCAAGCTGTCCGGCGCGAACAAAGATGCCGGATAGAGTGCAGCGCTCTTCCTCCTCGAAAGCTCACAGTGCAACCGGTCAGACCGTGATGGTCGGGCCGGTTTTTTGCATAGAACGCAAAACGCTCCGGCGGGCGTTGGAAGGCTTGCCGGAGCGTTTCTTTTCTGGCGGAGAGGGTGGGATTTGAACCCACGGAGCGGAATTACCGCTCACGCGCTCTCCAGGCGCGCGCATTAGGCCAGACTATGCTACCTCTCCGAATACGTGCTTATGCTGTTTACCGCTCGGAATTATAGCGGCGAGCAGCGGGCGGGTCAATACGCAGACTGCTCCGTGTGCGCGGCTGCTTCCAACGTGTGCAAAGTGCGCTCGGCGGCGCGCTGCCAGGTGAACCGCTCGGCTTGCGTATGCCCTCGTGCGACCAACCGCGCTCGTAAGGCTGCGTCATCCACCATGCGCGCAATGGCTTGGACCATAGCCTCCACGTCGTGTGGGTCAACCAGCAACGCCGCCTCACCGGCCACTTCCGGCAGCGAAGATGTCGTGCTGGCAATAACCGGCGTGCCGCAGCGCATCGCTTCCAGCACGGGGAGGCCGAAGCCTTCATAGAGCGAGGGGAACACCAGCGCCAACGCCCCACTGTACAGCGCGGCAATGTCCGCGTCGTCCACATAGCCGGCCAGGATCACACCGTCTACGCCTTCCGTCCACGCCGCATCGTAGAGCCATCCGCGTTGCCCTGCCAGCACCAGCGCCACATCCGTCCCGGGCGTGCGAGCACGCCAACGGGCGTAGGCTTGCACCAGGCGCGCGATGTTCTTGCGGGGTTGCAGCGTGCCCAGGAAGAGCAAAAAGCGCTCCGGTAGCCCGTAACGGCGACGCACGGCCTCCAGTTGTGCCGGATCGCGTACCGGCGCGAGTGACGTGTCCACGCCAGGGTAAACGACCGTGATTTTTTCCGGCGATATGTGGTAAAAGGTGGTCAAGTCACGCGCGGTGGCCTCGGAGTCCGCCAAAATGTGTGTGGCACGGCGGGCGCTGTGGCGGGTGCTCCATTCCAAATAGCGCCGCGCTGCGCCCGGGTGCGCTTGCGGGAAGTGCCGATAGCCCAGGTCGTGCACGGTGACCACTGCCGCGCCTGGGAACGCCAGCGGCAGCGTGTGCGCGGGCACGAACGTCACATCGGGGCGGGCACGCCAGAGTGCCGCGGCGAAGCGTGTATGCGTCCACAGGCGCGGCCAGGGCAACACATGCTGTGTCACATTGGGGCGTATGGGGAAAAGCATTGGTGGGGGTGTGTCGCGGAAGTACAGACGGTAATGGTGTGGGGTGTCCAATGCCAACAGTGCGCGCACCAGGCTCAGCGCGTAATTTTCCGTGCCGGTGCGTCGCGCGGACGTGGTGCGGCTGGCGTCAATGGCAACGGTCAACGCGCGCATAGGCTCACTCGTCGCGTCGTTGGAACGCCACCGGCAACACACCGACCCCGATCACGGTCAGCAGCAGCGGCCAGTAGGACGCGGCCTCGTCCAGCACGTCCGCGCTGATGCGTTCACTGGTGACCATGTAGGCGGCTGTACCTGCCACCAGCGCGATCATGCTCAACAACACCAAGCGGGCGTCGTGTGTGCGTTCCACCAAATACGTCAGCACGAGGGCCAGCGCGGTGCTCCAAAGCAGCAGCGGCCACCAGACGGTAGCGTCCGGCGTGGCGTCTAGCCCGTAAACGAGCGCGGCCAGTGCCCCCGCTGTGACCCCAATCCACAGCCCAAGGAAGAGCAGCCCGCGTTCGCGCCGTCCGAAAAGCAGCGCATGGAAAAAAGCTGTAAAGCCCAGCACCAACACGCCCAGTCCCGCCAATTCTGCGCTGGAAAGCACGGGCAGTCCTTGCATGTCTTGCGCGCGAGCGATCAAGTATGCGCCCAGCGCCAACAAGCCCAACGCCAGGGGCAACATGCCGATTTGGTTGCGCAGTGTGCGGCGGAAACGGCGTGCACGCGGTGGCCGCACACGGTCTTCGCTGTCCACAATGGGGGGAAGGGAAGGCTGCGCGTCTTCGGCGGCGAACGGCTCTTCCTCGGCTTCTGTCTGCTCGGCGCGTTCTGCTTCGGCGGCCACTGCTGCGTTTAACGCCTCGGCGAAGTCCTCCGGCAAGGCTGCGGCATCCTCGGCGGCTTGGGCTTCCTCTTCCGGCAACTCATCTGCATAATCTCCCAAGGCCTCTAGCGCCGCTTCGAAATCTTGAGCGGAAAGCAGACGGAAATCGTCGTCCGGCTCGGTGTGTTGCGCTTCCTCGTCGGAATAGCTGCCCTGCTCGTTTTGTTCCGGCAGCTCTTCGGGCGGAAGTTCGTCCGGTGGATAGGGGTGCTCATCGCTCATAGCAAGTTCTCCGCGTCCGCACGCTTAGGGTTGAAGCTCAGATGTGTATTGTCCTGACGATAAACTGCTTTGGGAACTTTGGCAAGCTGCGCTTAGGGTTGTTCGGGCGGGGAAGGCGGCAGCCAACCGAAGGGGGTTTCGTCTTCTTCGGTGTCGGGAACGGTGCGTGCTGTGCGCAAACGCGGCACGGTGACACGTGGACGCCAGCCGCGCGGTCTGCGTCCTAGCCGGCGCAAATTTCCGGCGTAAAGCAAGCGATTGGCGGGCAGCTCTGGCTGGAGCGCAAGTTGGGCCATGCCCCGCGCCACCACGTCCACCGGCAGCGGCGTCCGGCGTCCGAAAAAAACGCGCAACAACGGCAGCGCGCCCACTCTGGAAAGAAACGCAAAGAAGCGCCCTCCCGGTTGCGTGCGGTTGAAGATCAGCGGCGCGCGCACGATGGCCCACCGTAGTCCGCTGGCCTGCAAGTAAGATTCTGCCTCGCGTTTGCTGTGCAGATATTCCTTGGGCACGCTGGCGGGACGGTGCGCGGCGCTGAGCAGCACGAAATATGGCACGCCGTCCCCGACTGCCATGCCGATCACGTTGCGCGCGGAGACCAAATTAATCTGGCGATATGTCAAGCCGCGTTCCGGTTGGGCACGCAAACTGCCCACCATGTGCACGACCACGCCATGCCCGCGTGCGCGGCCTTTGAGGCTGGCCGCATTCCACACGTCGCCGGAAACGATGTGCACATAGCGGCGCAAAATGCCCAAGCGTTCCTCGTGTGCGGGATGCACGAGGGTCGTCACGTCGGCACCTGTTTCTACCAACGCGCTGAGTACGCGCAGCCCCACGAACCCCGTGCCGCCTGTGACAAAAACTTTGTTCCAATTGCGCCTCGGCATGAACCGGCTAGCCTCTCCCGCATGAATAGCGCGAACCTGCGCACATTCTAACGGCGGCGTGGACGGTGGTCAATGTGCGGCCCTATGACTGCGGGAAGACGTTCGGATGTGCGTCCAGCCAATCGGCCAACAGTTGCGCCAGCACAGCGTTGCCGTGTGGGTTGAGATGTGCGTTAGTGGTGTAGTAAAGCTGCTCATGCGCTTGGGCGCGACGTTGAAATTCGGGCAATAGGTCCATGCAAGTCAACTGCGCCTTGTCGCAAAAGTCTAACATCATCCGATAACCTTCATCCAGCAAAGCGAGTTTTTCCGCGCCCAGCAATGGCTCGCTCATCTCGCGGTAGACTTGCTCTTTGGTCGGGACGAGCACGACCACCAGTGTCCCGCCGTAACTCTGTACTATTTCCTGTCCCTGCAAAAATGCCTCTTGGCTGCGTTGCCAGCCGTCAAGGTTGTTGGGCTGGCTCATATCAAAGACGCGCCAGAGATAGGAGCGTCCGAAACACATTTTTACGCTCTGTTCGTGCGCGCAAACAGGATCGTAGAATTGCAACGTAGCGGCGAGCGGATCTTGCGGGCCGAACTTCAATTTGAGTACGGCGTAAAGAGCTGAGTTTTTGTCCAGCCAGGAAGGGGGCGGCGGTGGCGGCAGCTCGGTGGTGGAAGGGACGTCTGTTTCCTCGTTCAGCCTTGCCAAGCCGTAATCCTCGTTGGCGTCGTTGCCGTACCATTGCCAAAGCACCAACGGCGGTTTGAGCGGCAAGCCGAAGTTCCGCAAAATGCGGTAGTGGCTGACGTCGCCGGTGCTGGTGATGCCCAAGTTGATGATGTTGCGCTTGGTCAGCGCGGCCAGTTGTTGCACCCAGCAATCTTGCGCTTCGGTGAAACAAAATGTAAACGAATCCCCCACCGCCACACCGTCTACATGTTGATCCACCAGTGCCTGTCGAGTGCGGAAGGCCGCGCGCGACCCCCAAAGCGTCTCGGTGTTCACTGTGAAGGCCACTTCGCCGTTGACGATCTGGCGGTAATCGTGCACCGGTCGGGTGATGGTCAAATAGTCTCCGTCCGGCTGCCAAACGGGGGGCGGCAAAAGCGTGGCGTCGGTGAAGGGCGTTTTGTGCACGTGTTGGATCACGAGCTGGAAGTCCTGCGGCAGATAGGGAAAAGACACGCGCAGCAAAATTTCGATCAGTAGCCAAACAAAGGCTAAATTGAAACTCAGGCGCGCTAAACGCAATCCCCACGTGCGCAACGAACTTTGGGCGCGCAGCGGTGTTACGGATTCGGTCATGGACTGTTTTCTCCTGCGGGCACATCTTGTAACGGGTATTCGGCCAAGATTTCTTCTCGGGCTTCTACCAACGCATCTGCTGCTGTTTCCGCTACATCGCGCGTGTAAAGCGTGAAGTGTACACGCTGCACCCGAAAGCGCACCGGTTGCACATCCCGATACGCTCGCAGCGCACGTATCAGCGGCGCGGCGGGCTGTTCTCCCCAATAGCCGAGTGTGACATGCGGCATGTACGAGTAGGGCGAATAACCGAGCCGCGCCCGCCAGGGCAACGCGCGCTTGAGCGCAGCATACATCGCACGTAAGTGCTTGTGCGGGTCGTCCACTTCGGCAATCAGCACCCCGGGAAAAGCATTGAGCGGGCCGATCATCACGTCAAAGGGGGCAAACGCGCTCAGCGCCGGACGCACACGCTCCGCCAGCTCCGGCAAGACGTTGCGCGGCCAGGTGCGCAAGCTCCAAAGCCAAGCGTGCTTGCGTAAATAGCCCATGTAGTGCAGCGAGATGTGCAGCATTTCCGGCGGTTGGGGCGTGTATCGCAAATAGGGGCGCAGTGCCTGTTGCCAAACTGCGCAACGGGCACGCACAGCCTCGTCATCGAGCGGGATCAGGAAGGTGAGATACGGGCATTCGTTGATGCGCTCGGGGGCAAGTTCGTCCTGTGTAGTTTGCAAGCGCGAAAAGCGCTCCCAAGTGCGTTGAAAGGCGTGCGTGTTGTCGCGCATGACACGGTTCACGGACATTCGTCCTCGCTGGTTACGGCGAACAGCGCGCGATATGCACTCACAGCAACACGCCTGCGCCCTCGGACGGTGCAACGGGGAAAAAGTCCCCTTTGCGGTCGGTAGCTTGTGCATAACGGGCGGCGGTGGTCGTCACGAAATCCTCGACGGCTTCGGCTTGCACCAATGCCACGAGCGCGCCCCCGCCTCCGCCGCCGCTGTAGCGCGCGCCGTAACAGGCCGAATGTGCGTTCGCGGCCCGCCACATCGCATCCAACGCGGGCGAGCTGCTGCCGTAATCCTCGCGGGCGCTGCGGTAAGAAGCGTTCATTAGCGCGCCAAGCGTCGCCAGATCGCCACGTTGCAAGGCTTCCCAACCTGCGCTCACGCGCGCAATTTCGCTCACGACGTGCCGCGCGCATCGGAACGGGCCTTCGTCCAGCACCACCTGATACTGATCGAGCTGTTCCGGCGACACATCGCGCAACGCGCGCACGTTGGGTTCGATCAGCTGAATGGTGTGCAGCGCGGCGAGCGCGTCTTGGGTGCGCTGAGAAAAACCGGAGCGCACCAGTTCGCGCCGTGTTTGCGTGTCGCAAATCACCAACCGCGCGGTGAACGGCCACCAGGCATAACGGTGCTCCAATGTGCGACAATCCAAAAAAAGTGCGTGATCGTCGCGCGCGTGCAGTGTGGTGAATTGATCTTGGATGCCGCTTGGCACGTCGAGATAGGCACGTTCTGCGTGCATTCCGGTACGCGCCAGTTCTGCGCGTTCCAGCGACCAACCGGCCAACGCTTGCCACGCAATGGCAAAGGCCATCTCCACCGCTGCCGAAGACCCCAGTCCGGCGCCGCGCGGCACATTGCCCAAGAACACCGCATTGATCCCGTCGAGCTTCAAGCCACGCTCGCGCAAAGCCCAAGCGGTGCCCGCCGCATAGCGTGCCCAGTTGGGCAAAGGTTGGCCGACCACGTCGGTTTTGCTTTGCAGACGACGCAGCGAGAAGGCCGCCTCGGCGTCCAAATCGGCAGCGTAAAGCCGCGCCAGGTCGGGCGCCGTGCCATACTCCGCCGCCAGCCAGATTTCGCGGTTCAACGCGCATGTGATAACCAACCCGTCGTGAGTGTCCACGTGCCCCCCCAACACGTTGACGCGCCCGGGCGCGCGCACGAAAACGTCTGGTGCGTGCCCGGGGAAAGCGCGCTCAAAGGCAGCAAGCAATGGGCGCGGCGGAGCGGTAAACGTTTGCATCATCATTGGCAGGTTTCAGGCGTTATACCAGTCGTCGAATTCCACGAGCAAGCCCTCTTTGTGCAAGGCGGCGGCCAGCGCCCGTTCTTGTCCGGCGAGCACCAGCACCGCCGTCGGCCCAAGCTGCGCGCCCACATAGCGGCGCAGCTCCGGCGTTTCCAAGATCGTTTGCATCGCGTCCGGTGCGGTGGTGCGCAAGACAATGGCGCGCGTCATCCACACGTCCGCGCCACCCGTGCGTTCCCAGCGTTCCAGCAACTTTTGCACCGACGCGGGGAGTGTATCTTGTCCGCTCAGTCGTCGCAAAAAAGCGCGGATGGCGTCGGCTTGCAATCCTTGCTCGGCGGCGCGCTGCAAACTTTTTGCCGTGAGCCGATAAATATACGGATCGCCCGCCTGTTCCCAAGTGGCGATGCGTGCCACTTGGAAGCGCTCATAGCGGCTCATGGTGCGTGGGGCATGCAGCGCTCCGTCCGGCTCGATTTGCAAGTGAGGATGCTCTGCGCGCGGGTCCGGCCAGGCCAGTTCGCCGAGCAGTGCGCGCCCGTAAGCGGTCAACCGGCACAAGGCCCCGCCGTCGCCCACGTCCATCAGCCCCAAGTCGTGCATCGGGCCGCTTAAGATGAAGCGCAACAACGCCCCTTCAACGCGATCCCAGTTTTCAAAGCCGCGCAGATATTCGCCCGTTGCTGCGTCGCGGATGTACCAGCTATTGTAATCACCGCCCGGACGTTGGAAGTCCGGTTCTTCTTCTTTGATCAGCGCGACCAATTCGTCTACCGGCCACCAAGCATCCGGCGGCGCCAGTTCCAAGTATGTGAGCACGGTTTGGCGTGCCAACAGCGGATCGTTGGCCCAGCCGGTATCTTCGGGACGCAGCCCCGGCGTGTGCCAAAGCTCGTTGAAGTGCACACCGGCGCGCCACGCTTCTGCCAACGCGCGCACCTGACGCGGGCGTGTGGCTTCTAGCCAGCGGCGCGCGTTCGACGGAACGGGCTTTAGCAGGCCGTCGGGCCGCGACGCCGCAATGCCCAAATCTTGCGCCAAACCGAGCAACAACGCGATCTCTGCCGTCGAGCGTTCGGTCAGCCAGTGTGGGGAAAGCGCCTCAGCCAGTTGGGACAAGTCGGCAACGGCCTTGGCAGTCACGTCGGCAATCTGGAGATACGCCAACAGCGTCGTCAGGTCGTCCACCAGCGCGGTGGTGGCTTGCGTGATGTGTTCCGGCGTGTACGCGGCGTCTTCCGGCTTGAGCACCGGCTCGGACGGTTTGCTGAGGTCAAAGCCGGTCGTGTGGGCAGGCAGCACCTCGGCTAAGTCCGAAGGCACGTAGACGAAAGCCTGCACGCCGGTTTTGCCCTGGTCAAAAGCCTGCGCAATCAAGCCGCGATAGTACAGCACTTCCGCCACGCCAACCGGCTGCAAGTGGGGCTTTTCGCGCTTGCGGCGCTCCGGCCCCATCTGGCGCAACTCACCGAAAAGGCGGCTGAATTGCGCTTGGGGCATTTTGTGTTCCGGTGCGCCGAGCAGCGTTTGCAATGCACCGCGTTCGGCGTCATTGAGCCGTTCCCATTCTGCCGCCGCGCGCGCGGGGTCGAGCATCGCATCCGCCAATGCTTCGGCATCCGTGCGCTTGTCGCCCGTTTCCAAGTCCACATCCCAGCGATGCGCAATGATCGCCAGTAGATGCGGGTCATAGTCCAGTAAAGTTGGTAACAAAGCGCGCATAAGAGACCGTCCGTGCCGTTTGACCGTGCGAGTATGTTTGTCTGAAGGGTAATCGGGGCGGGCGCTTGACGCAAGTTTTCGCCACAACGCAGTTGGGCACGGCGTGCTGTTGGCGGTAGAATGCGCGCGCGAAACGGGCTTTTTGCATCCCTGCGCGAGGGAAACACCGTGACTTATACAACCGCCGATTGGCTGCTGGCTCTGTTGCCGGTAGCGCTGGTGCTGGCTTTGATGGTCGAGCGAGGCTGGAACTCGGCGAAAGCGGGCTTTACCGGCTTGGCACTGGCCGTAGGGTTGGCCTGGGGACGCTTCGGCGCGGGGAGTGACGCGCTGGCTTGGGCACAGGTCAAGGCGTTGTTGCTGACAGTTGACGTAGCGTTGATCATCTGGGCGGCGCTGCTGCTGTACTACATCGTGGAGCGCGCGGGCGCGCTGCGCGTGATAGCGGGCGCGTTGGCGCAACTAAGCACCGATCCATTGATCCAGGGCCTGCTGTTGGCGTGGGTTTTCGCCTCGTTTCTGCAAGGTGTGGGGGGCTTCGGTGTGCCGGTTGCCATTGTTGCGCCAATTTTGGTGAGCCAGGGCATCGCGCATACGCGCGCAGCCGTTGCGCCCGCGTTGGGGCACGGTTGGGCGGTGACGTATGGCTCACTGGCAACTTCTTTCTTGATGCTCATTCACGTAACTGGCGTGCCCGGGACGGAGCTGGCTTTGCCCGCTGCGCTGATGCTTGGAACGCTGGCGTATGTTTCCGGCTTGATGGTGGCGCATGTGCTGGGCGGCTGGCAAGGTGTGCGACGTGTGTGGCCGTATGTGTTGGCTGTCGGGACAGCGATGGGCAGCGCGCAGCTCGTGCTGACGCTGAGCGGGCTGTGGCCGCTGGGCGCTATCGGTGGCGGACTGAGCGGGTTGGCGGCTTCCATTCTGTGGATACGGCGCAGGGGGGCACGTCCTGTGCTTGCATCTGTTCCCATCGCCGACCCGCCGCCGTCCACCAACGTCCCTTCGGTACGCTTGGCGCTGAGCGGCTACGCGCTTTTGGTGAGCTTGGCGCTGTTGCTGCGCGGCATCCGACCGGTTAAAGCGTTTCTCAATGGGCGGATCGCCGTTTCGGTGGACATCCCCGCGACGGTGACCGCGCGCGGCTGGGAAACGGCAGCCGATCTTGGAGCAGGGTTCGGCGTGTTGGCGCATCCCGGGATGATCATCCTTTACAGTTGCGCGGTGACCTATTGGCTCTATCGGCGGGCAGGGCTGTATGCCGTTGGTGTGGAACGCGACATGCTGCGCCAAGCCAGCAAGCGCGCCGGTCGTGCGGCGTTGGGCGTCTATGCGATGGTGGCGCTGGCTGCTACCATGACGCGCGCGGGCATGATGGCGACCCTGGCCGACGGGCTGAGCCATGCTGTGCCGGATGGACTCTATGCGTTTGTTGCGCCAGTGATCGGCGCGTTGGGAGCATTCATCACCGGCAGCAACATGAACAGCAACGCGGTTTTCGGCGTGTTGCAACGCGACACGGCGCGGTTTTTGGGCTTGGCCGTGCCGGTGATCTTGGCGGGGCAAACTGCCGCTGCTGCTGTGGTTAGCGTGCTTTCTCCGGCCAAAGTCGCGGTGGGGTGCAGCACCATCGGTGCGGACGAAGGCGCGGTCATGCGCCATTTGTTGGGCTATGGGGCGTTGGTGGTGCTGTTGGTAGGCGGCATGACATGGCTGGGGTTGTGGCTGAGCTGAACGCTCAAAGGATGATCAACGTGAAGATCAGCGCCAGCACCGTCCCCAACGCCACCAGCGCGATCCAAGAAAACGTGCGGGCGCGGCGTGCTTGGCGGTGCACCGGTGCGAGCAAATCGTCGTCCAATTGGCCGGTGACCAAGTAGCGATAAAGCGCTGCCGCCTCACGGTTCAGCGTGTGGTAGTGCGCGGGAAACCAATAGTAAACCTGGATGCGCGTCATGCGGTAGTACACGCGCAGCCCGCCTTTGCGCCGCCGCACGGTGATCGTTTGCTCGGCGCGGCGCGGGTCGAACCAGTGAAATTCACGCATCCGCCAGCCTCGAATGCCTTTGTGCGAGACTTTGACCAGCTCAAAGCGTGCCAGCGCAAAGAAGGCCGGCAGCCGTTCTTCCAGCTCCTTCCGCGAAAGCAGCACGGGCAGCCGGTAATTGATGCGCAAGCGGTCGTCACGCCAACAGCGTTCCCCGGGCATGGCAATAGGTAGCAAACAGAGCTTGTCCATTCTGGGCGTGGCCCGCTCTGCCGGTGAACGGAAGGGGGCACCGGTGGCCTTCAGACGCTTGACCAGTGTTTCTACAGCCAGCAAAAACGGCTTTTGGAAGTCTACTAACGGGCAGTCGGAAAATTCGGCGGGCAGCTCGACTGTTTCCCGCACGACCCCCAACGTTGTCTTGTCTGCTGTGCGCGCCTCGGCGCACTTTTTGCGGAACGCCTCGGAAGCCAGAGCCGCCGGCGAGAAAATCCCGATGACGTGGGTAGCCTGCAACCAGCCTTGTTCCTCGTTGGGGGGGGCGGTTTGGGGCAGTGTGGGGTTGGGCACGGGCCAGATCGTCAGGCCGCGCTGTTCCAGTTGCACGGCCAACTGATAAGCAAAATCGCGGTCGGTGGGTGCATAGAGCATGAAAACGTGCGGCGACATAGCGGCATCCTCGGGCGTGCATGGAACGAACGTCGGCGATGAGTCTCTGTGTGTATTTTACATTCCCTGCCCCTGCTCACCAAACAACTCTTCGCGAGCCATGTGCCCTTGGCGATTAAAATTCAAGTGGCGGCGAAAGATCACCGATCCACGCAGCGGATTTCCTGTGCATTTCTTGCTCAAAAGGACGCCTTGCCCCCATTTGACGGAGCCTGGGAAAGCGCCCTGCATATTTCAACCGTTAAGGATACCTTCACCTGTTTCTGCCGTTTTTCCTCTGCTTGACACCGAACATCAGTTCGGTCTATAATGCGGCAAATCATGCGAACTATTGTGCGAATGTCGCACGGAGAAACTGCCATGAAGCGCAAAGAGCTTTCGGCACGCCAGAAAAAAATGCTCGTGTTCATTCGGCAATTCATCGAGCGGCATGGCTACCCCCCCACTATTCGGGAAATCGGCAATGCCGTTGGCGCTAGCTCGACTTCGGTGGTGAACTACAACTTGGATCGCCTGGCCGACCGCGGTTACATCGAGCGCGTGCCCGAAGTTTCACGGGGTTTGCGGCTGCTCCCGCAAAACAACGAAGATGTGCCATCCCTCCCCGGAACGCAACGCCTGGGCGTCGTTGCGGCGAGCGCAGCTTCGA
>CAZZNC010000023.1:0-15191 GCA_964655405.1 uncultured Anaerolineaceae bacterium
AGCAAAGAAATCTGCTACACCTGTCAGCACCTGGTCCCCACGCCAAAGGACACCGTCCATATCCAGGATGACCGCACGAATCGTGAGCAAATCAAGCGCCATAGTGTTCCCTCATTGTTTTTCCCAAAAAGTGCCTCGCACGGTGATTATAGCATCGGGACGGCGCTTCCCACATCCGAATTGCACCTCATGCGTGGTGGAAACGAAGACGCGAGCTGCCTATGGAAACAGAAAATGCGGGCACTCCAGGAGAGCGCCCGCATTCCTGCTTTAGAGGCGACGGTGGGAATCGAACCCACGATGAGGGTTTTGCAGACCCGTGCCTTACCACTTGGCCACGTCGCCACGTGCCCAGAAGTATACACAACGGGTCTGTGCTTGGCAAGAGTACAGCGCCGATAACTTGGGACATTTGTTTTTGCCAAAACGCGCCGTCCGTGTTAGGCTGGTCGTGTTCGCGTGAAAATATTCCAACGAGAGTATACGTTATCGTGTTTGTTGCTGTGTTCTGCCGCACCCCGCGCCGCCGTCCGGTCATCCTGATGAGGAGTCCGGCTTAGTGGCGTTGGTGTAAGCGCGAACAAGCCCAAGCGTAATTGACCGCTTCCGGACTGCAACCGGAGGCGGTTTTTGTTTTGCTTGCACGTAGGAGAACCGCTATGCTCCCCATTCCCGTCGGCGTCTACGGGGCCACCGGCTACACCGGCCTGGAGTTGATCCGCTTGTTGGCCGCGCATCCGCACGCCGAAGTACACTTCGCCACGTCGGAGAGCGCCGCAGGGACGAGCCTGTGCGCTTCTCACCCGCAAGCGCCCGATTTGCCCCTGGTCAAAGCCGCAGACGCGCCGCTGGATGCAGTGCATGCCGTCTTCCTGTGTTTGCCGCACACGCGCTCCGCGCCCATCGCGGCGCGGGCGTTGGCGGCGGGCGTGCGCGTGGTAGACCTTTCCGCCGATTTGCGCCTGGACGACCCCGACGTTTACGCGCAGTGGTACAAAGTGCAACACCCCGCGCCGGAACTGTTGCCCGCGCCCTACGGCTTGCCGGAGCTGGAGCGTGAAAAGCTGCGCGGCGTGCGCTGCATCGCCAACCCGGGCTGCTACGCCACCGCCACGCTGCTCGCCACCGCGCCACTGGTGCGCGCGGGCGTGCTCCAACCCGCCCACCCGCTGATCGTGGACGCCAAGTCCGGCGTTTCCGGCGCCGGACGCACGCCCAAACCACACACGCTCTTTTGCGAAGTGCACGGCAACTTTTACCCCTACAGCATCGGGCGGGCGCACCGCCACCTGGCCGAGATCGAGCAGGAGTTGGGGCGCTTGGGCGCACACGGCCCCGTGATCTTCTCCCCGCACCTGCTGCCGACGGATCGCGGCATCTTGGTGACGGTCTACGCGCACGTGCGCGATCGAGTCGCCGCGCGTCAGGCCTTCGCGGAAGCTTACGCCGATGAGCCGCTGGTTACACTGCTGCCGGAAGGGGAAACCGCCTCGCTGGCGCACGTGGTGCACACGCCGCACACGGTCATTTCGCTGCACAGCGCCACCGACGACGTGCTGATCGTGGTGGCCGCGATTGACAATTTGCTCAAAGGCGCGTCCTCGCAGGCCGTGCAGAACTTCAACTTGATGTGGGGGCTGGCGGAAACCGCCGGCCTTGTTTGAGTGCAGGGGAGGGGCGGGGGCTTCGCTCCCTGTGCCCACCGCAAGCCGCGCTGCGCGCGCCTTGCGAGCCGGAGGCAATGCGCCTTCACCACCGGTGAGCGCCCGTTGCAAGCGCGCATCGCTTACCCTCTTGCCTAACGGCGCGTGCCGCGCCGTTAGGCGGGGTCAAGGGGCGTTCCGCCCCTTGCAGGGGTGTGGGGGCAGCGCCCCCACATTAACACACACAGGAGGGAAACACCATGCAAAACGTGCCCGTCGTCGTCAAGATCGGCGGCAACGACTTGGAAACCGAGGGCTTCTTAGATCACCTGGCCGAAGCGGTCGCCCATGTGGTGCAACGGCGCCCGTGCGTGCTCGTGCACGGCGGCGGCAAGACGGTTAGCCGCCTGTTGCGCCAGGTGGGCATCGAGCCGGTGTACGTGCGCGGTCAGCGCGTCACCACGCCGGAGGCGCTGGACGTGGTGGAGATGGCGCTTTCCGGCCTGGTGAACAAGCGTATCACCCTTACGCTGCTGCGGCACGGCGTGGACGCGCAGGGACTGAGCGGCGTGGATCGGGGCTTGCTGCGCGTGCAGCCCTGGGGCGAGGACATGGGGCGCGTGGGACGCATCGTGGAGGTGCGCGCCGAGGTGCTGACCGCGCTCTTTGCGGCGGGCGTGGTGCCGGTCGTTTCGCCGATCTCCCAGGGGTCGGAAGGCAGCTACAACGTCAACGCCGACCACGCCGCCAGCGCCATCGCCGCCACGCTGGAAGCCGAATACGCCATGTTCCTCACCAACGTGCCGGGCGTGCTCGTCGGTGAGGAAGTAGCCGCTCGGCTCACCGTCACCGAGGCGCAGGACTTGATCGCGCGCGGCGTCATCCACGGCGGCATGATCCCGAAGGTCAATGCGGCGCTGGAAGCGGTGCGCCAGGGCGTGCGCAAGGCGATCATCACCAACTTGGGCGGCCTGGAAACAGGCACGGGCACGGTCTTTACCGCATAGGAGCGAACCATGCAAAATATCCCCCAAAAAACCGAGCAGTACGTGCTGCACACCTACAACCGCGCGCCCTTTACGCTGGTGCGCGGCGAAGGAATGTACGTCTACGACGAGACGGGCAAACGCTATCTGGACTTCGTCTCCGGCATCAGCGTCAACGCGCTGGGGCACGCGGACGCGGGCGTCGTGGCGGCGGTCAGTGAGCAGATCGCCCAGCTCTCGCACGTCTGCAACCTCTACTACACCGCCCCGCAGGCCGAGCTGGCCGAGGCGCTTTGCCAGCGCAGCTTTGCGGACAAGGTCTACTTCGGCAACAGTGGCGCGGAGGCGGTCGAGGCGGCGATCAAGTTCGCGCGCAAATACGCCCGCGAAACCTTCGGCCCGGGCAAAACCGAGGTCGTGGCCTTCACGCACAGCTTTCACGGGCGCACGGCGGGCGCGCTGGCTCTCACCGCCAAGGAGCACTACCAGGCACCCTTCCGTCCGCTGATGCCGGACGTGCGTTTTGCGCCCTTCAACGATTGCCAGGCGGCGCAAAAGGTCATCGGGCCGCGAACGTGCGCCGTCTTCGTGGAGCCGATCCAGGGCGAAGGCGGGATCAACGTGGCGAGCGATGACTTTTTGCGCTGCTTGCGCCAGGCCTGTGACCGCTACGGGGCGCTGCTGGTCTTCGACGAGATCCAGTGCGGCATGGGGCGCAGCGGCACGCTCTGGGCGCACGAGCCGAGCGGCGTGCAGCCGGACATGATGACGCTGGCCAAGGCGCTCGGCGGCGGGCTGCCAATCGGCGCCACACTGCTCACCGACCGCGTCGCCGCCACCATTCAGGCGGGCGACCACGGCAGCACGTTCGCCGGCGGGCCGGTGATCTGCCGCGCCGCGCTGGAAACGCTGCGCCGCGTCAGCGATGCGGCCATGTTGGAACACGTGCGCGCGATGGGCGCGCTGCTGGTCGAAAAATTGCGCGCGCTCGGCTCGCCGCGCGTCCAGGAAGTGCGCGGGCGCGGGTTGATGATCGGCGTGGCGCTGGACGTGGACGCCTGGCCGCTGGTCGAGGCGGGCTACGCGCGCGGCGTGCTGCTTTTGAACGCGGGGCCGCGTGTCTTGCGCTTGCTGCCCCCGCTGATCGTGGAGGAGACGCACATCGAGGAGCTGGTCGCCATCTTGGGCGAGCTGCTGGCGGAGCAAAAGGGAGCATGAGCGCACAAGTGACCGTCAACGTGAATTTGCGCCATCCGGAAGCGCACGAGGTCGAGCCGCTTTTGGCGCTCTTCGAGGCCGAAGTGCGCGCCGGTTTGATGTTGCCGCGCACGCCGGAAAGCGTCCGTTGCTGTTTGAGTAGCTGGCTGATCGCCGAGGCGGGCGGCGAGGTGATCGGCTGCGTTTCGCTGGTGCACTACAGCGACGCGCTGTGCGAGGTGCGCTCGTTGGCCGCGCGTCCGGACTTTCGCGGGCAGGGGATCGCCAGCCGCTTGGTGCGCGCCGCGTTGGACCTGGCGGGGCAGCAAGGCTACCGCCGCGTGCTGACGCTGACGCGCGCGCCGCGCCTGTTCGAAAAGGTCGGCTTTCGGCTGGACGTGGTGACCAATTTCCCCGAGAAGGTCTGGAAAGACTGCGCCCCTTGCCCCTTCAAGGACGCTTGCGACGAGGTGGCGTTGGTTTACAAGCTGGAGGAGGAGCGATGAGCGAGCAACAGGTGAGCGGTTTCCGCGCGGCGGGCGTCCACGCAGGGCTGAAGCCGCAAGGTAAGCCGGACATGGCGCTGATCGTCAGCGAGCGCCCCTGCACGGCGGCGGGCGTCTTCACCACCAACCGCGTCAAGGCCGCGCCCGTGCTCTATGACCAGGAAGTGCTCGCCGCGCCCCAAGCTCGCGTGCGCGCGGTTGTGGTCAACACGGGCAGCGCCAACGCCTGCACCGGCGAGCAGGGTTTGGAAAACGCACGCCGCACCGCACGCAAGGCCGCCGAGGTGCTCGGTTGCCGCGCCGAGGAGGTCTTGGTGCTTTCAACGGGCGTGATCGGGATGCATCTGCCGATGGGCACAATCGAGGCGGGCGTGGAGGCGTTGGCGGGCGCGCTGAGCGCCGACGGTTGGCAGCAGGCCGCCGCCGCCATGATGACCACCGACACCCGCCCCAAGTTCGCCGCGCAGCGCACCCAGGCGGGCTATAGCGTGCTTGGCGTGGCGAAGGGTGCGGGCATGATCGCGCCGCACATGGCGACCATGCTCGCCGTGCTGGTCACGGACGCGGTCGTGCCGCGCGACGTGCTGCGGCGCGCGCTGCAAAAGGCCACCGCCGCCAGCTTCAACCGCATTGTGGTGGACGGCGACATGAGCACCAACGATACGGTGCTGGTGCTCGCCAACGGCGCTTCCGGCGTGCAGGTGGACGAGGTGGCCTTCACCCAGGCGCTGACCGAAGTGTGTGTGCCGTTGGCGCAAGCGATCGTGCGGGACGGCGAGGGCGCGACCAAGTTCGTGACCGTGCGGGTCAGCGGCGCGCCCAGCGAGGCGGACGCGCTCACCTGCGCGCGCGCAATAGCCACCTCCGCGCTGGTGAAAACGGCCTTTTACGGCGCCGACCCGAACTGGGGGCGCATCCTGAGCGCGGCGGGCTACTCCGGCGTGACCTTTGACCCCGCGCGGGCGGCGCTGTGGTTGAAGGACGCGGCGCGCACGATCCAGCTCGTGGCAGGCGGCGCGCCGCTGGACTACGACGAGGGGGCGGCCATCGCCTTGATGCAGGGGCCGGAATGGGAAGTGCACCTGGATTTGGGCGCGGGCGAGGGGGAAACGTGGCTGTGGACGTGCGACCTGAGCCACGAGTACGTGACGATCAACAGCCACTATCGCACGTAGGCGGCGCGCTGCGTGGCTCTGGGCAATTCGCACAAGGACGTTGCCACGTGTGCGCGTCCTGGCGTATGATGAGAACACCATCCGAAATATCTAGAGAAGGGAAACCCCCATGAAGCGCTTTGCGAGTGTTCTTTTGGGCGTCGGCATCGTTGTGTTGAGTGTGTTTGCGCTGAGTTCCGGCATGTTCTCGTCGGCCCAGGCTCGTCAGAATGTGCCCCCGCTCACCCAGTGGCAGGTGATTGACCTCACCCAGCCCATGGCGCTCGATCTCCCACTTTGGCCCGGCGATCCGGCCTTTGAAGTCGAAGCGGTGGCATCCTACGCGGAAGACGAGTATTTCATCAACCGCATTTCCATTGGCGAACACAGCGGCACGCATTGGGGCACGCCCAACACCTTCATTGAGGGAGCGCGCAGTGCGGATATGTTCAGCGCTGAGGAACTGGTGTTGCCCGCTGTGGTGATCGACATCACCGACAAGGCCGCCGAGGATGCCGACTATCGCCTTTCGGTGGAGGACGTGCAGGCGTGGGTGGAAGCCAACGGCGCGATCCCCGAGGGCGCGGCGGTGATCCTGTACACCGGCTGGCAAGACCGTTGGGACGACGCGGCAGCGTTCATCAACGAGGACGCGGACGGCATCATGCACTGGCCGGGTTTTAGCGCGGAAGCGGTCGAGTACATGATCCAGGAATACGGCATCGGCGCGCTGGGCACGGATACGCACGGCGCCGACCCGGGCAACGATGAGGAATTCGGCGCCAGCTTCGCCATGTACGACGCAGACGGCATCATCCTGGAGTGCCTGGCGGGGCTGGACGGGATGCCCGCGACCGGCGCGACGGTGGTGGTCGGCGGGCTGCCCATCGAGGGCGGCTCCGGCAGTCCGGCGCGCGTGCTCGCGTTCGTGCCGCCTGCGGAATAGCGCCGCGCAGTTTGCACACACGAGGGGCGGGGGCGTGTGCTCCCGCCTTTTTACGTTCCCAAGTCCAAGCCGAGCTGTCCCGCGCGCTCACCGCGCAAAAGCGCCACGATCTGCCGGTCGGTGGCGGGGAAGGCGTAGCCGTCCAGCTCCTCGAGCCGCACCCACGCCCAGTCCGCGCACTCCAGACACTGCGGCTCGCCGCCCACGATGCGGCATTCGTAAACGTATAGCGTGATGCGAAAATGCGAATAGGCGTGCTTAATCGCCGCTATCTGGGCGCCGACCTCCACCGTGATCCCCAGCTCTTCGCGCAGCTCGCGGCGCAAGCACGCGGGCAAGCTCTCGTCCGGCTCGCGCTTGCCGCCCGGGAACTCCCACAGCCCGCCGAGCATCTTCCCCGCCGGACGTTGCGCGATCAGCACGCGCTCGTCCGCGCCGCGCACCACGCCCGCCGTCACGTCGTAATGCGGCACTTTGCGCGCAGGCGCTTTGACGGGGCGTTCAGCCTGTGTGCCGTGCGCACGCGCCAAGCACTGCGCCGCCAACGGACACTCGGCGCAGCGCGGCGCGCGCGGGGTACAAACGCGCCGCCCCAGCTCCATCAAGCCCTCGTTCCAGGCCGCCGAGCGTCCGCGCGGCAACAGCGCCTCGGCCAGCGCCCACAGCCGCCGTTGCGTGGCCGAGCGGCGCACGTCCTCGGCCAGGTCGGTCAGCCGCGCCAGCACGCGGATCACGTTGCCGTCCAGCGCGGGCACGTCCAGCCCGTAAGCCAGGCTCGCTATCGCGCCCGCCGTGTAGCGCCCGACCCCGGGCAGCTTTTGCAGCGCGGCGGGGTCGCGGGGCAGTTGGCCGCCGTGTTCGGCCACCACGATTTGCGCGGCGCGGTGGAGCATGTGCGCGCGGCGGTAGTAGCCCAGCCCCTGCCACAAGTGCAACACCTCGTCAATTGGCGCGGCGGCCAGCGCCTGCACGGTGGGGAAGCGCGCCAAAAAACGCTCGTAGTACGGCACGACGGTCGCCACCTGCGTTTGCTGCAACATGATCTCAGAAACCCACACGGCGTAAGGGTCGTCCCGATGCCGCCAGGGCAAATCGGCGCGCACGCGCTCAAGCCACGTCAGCAGCGCCGCGTGCAGCGCGGGCAGGTCGTCGGGGAGCGGGATGGGCGTTTCGCTCATGGGGCGGGCCGCCGTAGCACGCTGTAGCGGTTGAGCGAGCCGCTCTTACCGTCCGCGCGGAACGTTTCGAGCACTTCCAAGCCGGTCGCGGCGAGCAAGTCCGCGTGTTCGGCCTCGTCCACGTAGTGGCAATAGCGCACGGCGCGCGGGCCGCTTTGCCAGTCCAACAAGTAGTCGTGCTTTTCCGCGCACAAGCCTTCCGGCCAGGGCTGAACCCGTCGCCGGAAGCGCTCGAACTCGTAAAAGCACCAGGCGGTCAGCGTCAGCAAGCCGCCCGGGGCCACACGCGCGGCCAGTTCGCGCATAAAGGCGCGCCGCTTCTCGTAGCCCGGCACATGGTGCAGCACGCCGAAAAGCACCACCAGGTCATATGTGCCTTCCGGCAGCGGGCTTTCGATCACGTCCCGCTGTTCAAGTTGCGCGGGCACGTTCGCCAGCGCCGCGCGCGCCCGCTCCAAAAGTTCCGGCGCGCCGTCCACGCCGTGATAGCGGATATTTTCCGCGCCGAGCCGCTCGGCCAGGAACACGCCAAAGCGCCCGTTGCCACAGCCCACGTCCAGCACATGGACGGGCCTGGGCAACGCGGCCAGGTACAGCAACAACCGCTCCCACCCCGCCCAAGGGCGCGTGCGCGTGCGGTCGAAGTGCGCGGCGATGGTGTGGTAAAATTGGCGGTTGAGCGCGTTCAGCGCGCGGATGGTCGCTTCGTCCATTGAGTGCATCCGATAATATGGGTGGCGCGCGGCTTGCGGACAGGGGGCACGCCAGTAGTGAGCGTTCACGAGGCGCGCACGTTTCGGGCCTTCCGTGCCTAACGGCGCGGGGCACGCGCCGTTAGGCACGGTCAAGGGGCGATCTCGCCCCTTGCGGGGACGTGGGGGCAGCGCCCCCACAAACAACAAACACCCCCACACGCCACACCCAGCGCGTTTAACGAAAGGTATTGTAGCGGGGCATGGGCAAGAAGTACAGGCCGCCGGTTGACGTAGAGCAGTACCGCGAGCCGTTGTTGGCGATTTTGCGGGAGGTCGTCGCGCGCCCCCAGCTCACCCAGCGCGAACTTTTCGCGCTGATGAAAGCGCACCCCCGCGACGGGCGCGGCCTTTTCGGCAAAAACGACCTCATCCACGCCTACCGCCAGCTTGCCGGCACGCACGGTTTGCCCCCTTTTGATCCCGACGTGCTGGCGCGTTTGCGCATGAAGCCGATTCGCACCATGTCCGGCGTGACGCCGGTCACCGTGCTGACCAAGCCCTACCCCTGCCCGGGGGAGTGCATCTTTTGCCCCAACGACGTGCGGATGCCCAAAAGCTATTTGGCGAACGAACCGGGCGCGCAGCGCGCAGGGCAAAACTACTTCGACCCGTACCTGCAAACCTACTCCCGCCTGACCACGCTCTACGAGATCGGGCATCCGGCGGACAAAGTGGAGCTGATCATTTTGGGCGGCACGTGGTCGGCGTATCCGGAGACGTATCAGCTTTGGTTCATCAAGCGCGTTTTCGACGCGCTGCACGACTTCGGCGAGGGAGTGGACCGCACGGCGGAGGTGCTGGAGGCGCTGCGCAGCGTTTCGCAGTTCGTCCAAGGCGTAGAGCTGCCCGCCGAGGCCGAGGCGCTGCCCTACAATCTGCGGATCGCGCGCATTTACGAGGCCGAGTTGCAACGCTCTCACGAGCAGGCGCGCGCCATCGCGCGGGGCGAGCGCCCGCGCTCGGTAGTGGACGAGTACACCACGTGGGACGAGCTTTTCGCCGCGCACAAACGCAACGAAAGCGCCGCGTGCCGCTGCGTGGGCCTGGTGATCGAAACGCGCCCCGACGAAATCACGCCCGACGAGGTGATCCGCTTGCGTCGCCTGGGCGTGACCAAAGTGCAGGTCGGCGTGCAGAGCATGGACGAGCACGTGTTGGCGCTCAACAAGCGCGGGCACACCGTCGCGCGCACACGCCAGGCGCTGCGGCTGTTGCGTCAGGCGGGCTTCAAGATTCACGCGCATTGGATGCCCAACCTTTACGGGGCTGACCCGCAAGCAGACATCGCCGACTATCAGCGCCTTTTCGACGATCCCGACGTGTGCCCCGACGAGCTGAAAATTTACCCCTGCTCGCTCATCCCAGGCACTGCGCTGATGGAACACTACCGGCGAGGGGAATGGCGTCCCTATAGCAGCACCGAGCTGCTGGACGTGCTGAGCGCGTGTTTTGCCGCCACGCCCGAATACTGCCGCCTGACGCGCGTGGTGCGCGATATTCCTTCCACCGAGATCGCGGCGGGCGACATGCTGCCAAACTTCCGCCAAGTGGTGGAACGCGATCTGCACGCGCGCGGCGTGCGGATGCCGGACATTCGTGCGCGGGAGATACGCGGCCAGGCGGTGGCGCCGGACGGGTTGCACCTGGACGAACTTTGGTATGAAACCGGCGTCGGACTAGAAGTTTTCTTGCAATACATTGCCGAAGACCGCCACATCGCCGGTTTTTTGCGGCTATCGTTGCCGGAGCTGCCGCCGCTCGTGCCGGAACTGGACGGCGCAGCCATGATCCGCGAAGTGCATGTTTACGGCCAGGCGCTCGCCTTGGGCCGAGAAGCGTCAGGACGCGCGCAGCATCAGGGGCTGGGCACGCGCCTCATCGAACGTGCAGCGGAAATTGCCACCGAACGAGGTTATGCGCGCCTGGCCGTGATCTCTGCGGTTGGCACGCGCCTGTATTACCGTAAACGCGGCTTTGTGGACGGCGAACTGTACCAGTTCCGCCCCTTGCTGCCGCGAAAAAAGGAGTAAACGCCGTGAGCGAAGCCAAAGAAAAACACACCGCGCCAAAAGAGGAGGGCAAGCAAGGCCGAGGCTGCTTGCTGAGCGCGCTCACCGCGCCGCAACGCTGGGCACGGCTGGGCATGGTCGGGGGCATGGCAGCGGCGTTGGTGTTGCTGTTGACCGTTTGCGCCACGATGATCGTCACCGTGCAGGCGATGGACTTTCTGCGCGACCCGCTGGGCGGTTTTTTGGGCGTTTTCGGCTTCGAGACGAACGCCACGCCCCAAGAAGTGGACAGCCGCACGGTTGTTTTAGGCATCCAGCAAATGGCGCTGCTGCAAACGGCCAGCGGCGACATCGAGATCACCAAAACGGTGGTGGACACGGGCGCCGCGCCGGATGCCGAGCTGATGGTCAGCTATGTGGGGCACGTGACGGCGGGCATTGACCTTTCACAGGTGACCGAGGAAAACGTGCAAGTCAACCCCGACGGCAGCGTCACCGTCACGCTGCCGCCCGCCTACCTGACCGGCTGCTATTTGGGCAAGGCGCAAATCCTCAACCAATCCTGCACCGATATTCCCTTTGTGCAAGACTGCAACGAGATCATCGCACAGTTGCGCTCGACGGCTTATGACCGTGCACTCGAAGAGTTGCGCACCACTGCCGAAGAATTGCAGCTCACCAACAAAGCCTATCAGGAAGCCGAAGCGCAGCTTTACGACTTGCTGGGCAACTTCGGCTTCACGGCGATCATCTTCCAGCGCAATGATGCCGCCGTGCCGCCGGACGCTTCTTGCTATCCACAATGACGTTCAGCGGCGGCAAGTCCAGCTTTCGGCGGCATATTGGCTCGCGTAAAGGGCTTCGGCGCGGGCGTGTTCGTCCTGGCTCAAATTTTTCGTTTCAAAAAACAGGTCGAATGTACGTTGAAAGCCGCGCGTAACGATGGCAGCAGCTTCTTCCCAACCCACCGGACGCCCCAACGCTTGCTCCAACGTGAGCGCCCGTTGGCGCAGATGAGCGCGTTCGTGCTCGCGCTGGGTTTCGTCCGCGAAGGTGAGTGCGTCCACGATGCGGGTGATGTCCCCTTCCAACGGAATCGCGCCGTGTTGCAACACGCCGCCGAACTTGCGCACCTGGGCGCTGCCGATGAGCTTTTTTCCCTGGAAGGTGATTTCGTAATGGCTGGGGACTTCAAAACACACCGGCCCCGAATGCGTTGGGCCGTCGGCGCGTTTGTCCGCTTGGGGCGTCACGCCCAATATTTGCAATCCGGCGAGCAGCGCCCCACTAATGCGGCGATAACTGCTGACGATGTCGCCTTGCACCAACGGATGGTCAGCGGGCACGGCCACGCTGTAAGTGAGTTCGTCGGTGTGCAGAATGGCACGCCCGCCGGTCAGACGGCGCACCACATCCCAACCCAACGCGGACAGGCGCGCAGGGTCTACATCGGCGAAGGGTTGGGCATAGCCCAGCGAAAGGCAGGCAGGTTGCCATGCGTACAAACGTAAGGTCGGGGGGACGTTTTCGGCGGCTACGGCTTCTAAGATTGCATGATCGACGGCCATGTTCATAGCCCCTTCTGAGGGGGGGGTGATGACCAAACGCCATAATTGTTGAGACATGACTCAGGTGCACTCCCTGCAATTTGGATATAATCTTGGCGCGCCCCGTATACGGTTGCGCAATTGGGGTAAGACGCCTAATCATAAACAAAGGAACGCTAATGCGCCAAGAACATATCTACCGTGCAGTTTACCCGGGGTCCTTCAACCCCATCCATTACGGCCATATTGATATTGCGTTGCGTTCGCTGCGGCTTTTCGACGAAGTCGTCGTGGCCGTGTATGTGCATCCGGGCAAGGTAGACCTTTTCGATGCAGAAGAGCGGGTGGCGCTGGTGCGAGAATCTTTCCAAGACGAGCCGCGCATCCGAGTTGCGTCCTACGACAAATTGACTGTAGACTATGCGCGAGAGATTGGCGCACAAGCCATCGTGCGAGGGCTGCGCGTCTTTTCGGATTTCGAGCTGGAGTTCCGCATGGCGTTGGCAAACCGTCGTTTGGCGCCGGAGATCGAGATCGTGACGTTCATTTCGGCGGAAGAGTACCTGCACATCAGCTCCAGCACCATCCGCGAAATTGCGTCGCTGGGTGGGGACGTTTCTTCGATGACGCCCCCTCATGTGATAGCTTCTTTGCAGCGGCGGTTCGCAGAATTGAAAGCGCAAGGGTCGAATTCGTCCTTTATGGTCAGTCTCAACGACTGATAGGAAGTCGGGAACGGGGGTCGCTATGGATATTCAGCACCTGGTAGATAGGTTGGAAGACCTGATAGACGAAGGGCGGCACATGCCCTTTAGCAAGTTCACGCTCATTGACGAAGAACACGCACTCGAAATCATTGACCAAATGCGCATCTCTGTGCCGGAGCAGATCGAAAAAGCGTCGCGGCTGATCAATCAGCGCGACCGGTTGCTTGCTCAGGCACGCGAAGAGGCCGAGCGCATTGTCTTGGTTGCCCGTGAGCGTGGCGAGGAGCTGACTAACCGCGACGCCATTGTGCAAACGGCCCAGAACCGCGCCAAGAACATCATCGAGCAGGCTCGCCAGGAAGCCGAAGGCATTCGGAGCGAGGCGGACGATTACGTGCTGGACGTGCTCAAAGAGCTGGAGACGCAGCTGCTGCACAATTTGACGGTGGTGCGCAACGGCATTGCCAAGATCGCCCAAGAACGCGAAGCCAGCCGCGCGCGGCTCCAGGCCATCTATGAGCAGGCGGCGGTGGACGTGGCGGCGGCGGAAACCGTGGTGGAAACCGCGGCGGTGGCGGCGCAAGCCGAGCAAAATGCCCAGCCGAAGCAGGATGCAGCCTCCGACGAAGTGGTCGTTGGGGCAGAGCCGCCGCACGCGCCCGCTCCGCCTTCCGCGCCCCCCGGGCCAAGTGCATGAAACAGGGACGTTGCACAAATTTTGACAGCCCCGCCAAAGCACACTACAATTTTGTTGTGGTGCAGGTTGTTTGCAATACCGGAACATCCCCACACCCGGTGGTAGCAGGCCGAGGCACCGGGTGTTTTTTTTATCCGGCACGCGGCTCCGTGCTACTGAAGCAGATTTAGACCCAAAGGAGTACCCGCAACATGTCAGAACGTTTTACCGGCGTGGTTAAGTGGTTCAATACCCAAAAAGGTTGGGGCTTCATCGAACGTGAAGGTGGCCCAGACGTATTCGTGCATTATTCTGCAATTGTCGGTTCAGGCTTCCGTAATCTGGAAGAAGGCGACACCGTCGAATTTTCCATCACTGATGGGCCAAAAGGTCCCCAGGCCAGCGAAGTTGTGATCAAGCGCGACGAGTAATTTGGCCGCGCCTCGAAGAATTTGTTTCGTGCTAGAAAAATAGAAAACGGCCCTGGGCAGCCTGCACCCTAGGGCCGTCGTTTTTTTGAAAGCGTGTTCCTCTCAATAGCCCTGCTCGCGGTCTACTCGATTGAGCAGATTTTGCCGCGCCACATAGCGCGTGAGGTTTTCCACGAAAAGCTGCGCGGCCTTCTCGTTGTAATTTGCGGTATTGCCCGCGATATGGGGACTGATGATCACGTTGGGCAGCGCCCAGAGCGGGCTTTCGGCAGGTAGCGGCTCGGTGGCAAAGACATCCAGCGCCGCCCCCGCGAGCCGTCCCTCTTGCAACGCCTGGACAAGGGCGGCTTCGTTGACGACACCTCCCCGCCCCACGTTGACCAGATAGGCACTGGGTTTCATCGCCGCGAGCACCTCGGCGCTGACCATGTTCCGTGTGGCTTCGGTCAGCGGCACGGTCAACACCACGAAATCGCACTCGCGCACCATTGAAATCAGCGCTTCCGGCGGATAGAGACGGTGGAAATGCGCGCCTTCCGGATCGCCTGTGCCCGAAATGACATAATGGGTTTCGGCATCTTCCGGCTGGCGCACGTTGCGTTTGACGGCCAAGACTTCCATGCCAAAAGTCTGCGCCACGCGCGCGATCTCCCGCCCGAGACTGCCATACCCCACAATGCCCAACGTGTTGCCGCGCAGTTCCAGCGGTGTCAGCGCGGCGTAGTCTTCTTCGGTCGGCCAACGGTGTTCGCGTTGATGGTCAAGCAGCGTCGGCAAACGATGGCCGAACGCCAACAACATCATAAAGACGTATTCGGCAATGTTGGTGGCGTGGATGCCGCTTGTGTTGGTGAAGACGATTTTTTCCTCGGCGAAAAGGGGACTTTCCAGCACGTGTTCCACGCCCGCCGTGTGGATGTGTACCCAACGCAATTTGGGGGCTAGCGCAGGTTCGGGCAGCAGCTCGTCGGTGTAAAGTACCTCGGCTTCTGCCCAGACTTTATCCGGCACATCGCCGAGCTGCTGCGCGGGGTAGCTCTGCACCTCGATCCGTTCCGAAACGGCGCGGAAGCGCTCCAAGAAAGCTTTCTCAAAGCGCACCGTGATCAACACGTGGATGGTCTCCGTTGCCGCTGTAGGCACTTTTCCCCTCCCTCTGCTCGTAGACTCTATCCCTGGTATTGAGTATAGCGTATTTGAGGCCGGCTATCGTGCACGCCAAAGCAACAACCCGCCTGCTACGGCGAGCAGTGCTGCGCCCATCAACAGTGCGAGCGGCAACCATGCGGGCGAGCCTTCCGAGGCGGGGGGGGCTGCGCTGGGAACAGGGGAAGCGGCTGCGGGCGTGGGCGTGTCGCGGACGGTTGTGGGCACTTGGGCCACGACCGTCGGGGAGGCGGGCAGCGGTGTTTCGCTAGCGGACACGGTGGGCAACACCAACGGCGTGGGGCTGTAC
>CAZZNC010000024.1:0-14952 GCA_964655405.1 uncultured Anaerolineaceae bacterium
GATTGTGCCACTGGCACCACGGCGCGCTTGCCACGCAAGCACGAGCAATCCCAACGCCACGCCGCCCAGCAGTCCAGCTGTGTAGCTGCGCAGTGTCCAGGGGCCGAGTTCGAGCACGACGGGGTTCATGGGAGGTGGTTGGATTTCTGCTTGTTCTGATAGTTGCGGATGCACATGGCCCAACGTTACGGCGGAATGGGGCCTCTGTCAAATGCACGCGGGTTTCTGTCTCTGCCGTTCTGTAGACAAAAAACAACCCGGCGCCGAAACTTCGGGCGGGTCATGGGATGCCGGGCGAAAACAGGGGCGCGGCGTGGGCTGTTTCAGTGACCGAAAAGCGAGCGTGAGCGCCGCCCCTGCGTCAACAGCAGGCGTACCCTATCCAAGAGGCTGTTGGTCAGGTAGAGTTTGGTCACGTAGCTGTCCGCGCCACCGTCCAACGCGGTGCGGATGGTGTCGGGGTCGGCTTTGGCCGAAAGTACCAGCACCGGCACGGCGTCAAAGCGTGTGCGCGCCCGAATCTGGCGCAGGATGTCCAACCCGTCTACGTCGGGCAGCATCAAATCCAGGATGATCAAATCCGGTGTTTCTTGCGCCAAATGGTGAATCGCGCTACGCCCATTAGCAAAGGTTGTGGCCTGGACACCGATGCGTTGGAGCAAGAGGGCGACCAGCTTCAGAATGTCGGGGTCGTCATCAACGACCATGACCCGCTGAGAGTTCATTGGAACGTTGTTCACGGCTTAATCCTCACCAGAAAAGGGCTTGCCGATAGGGTTTTACGTTCCCAGCTTCGCAATGCACAGAAGTTTTGCCTTGTTGATCTATGCGCAACTTCATCTAATTTATATTCGCCTTTAAGCCTGAAATGAGCCATAGGCCAAAAGTCCTAGATTTTCTTCAGAATGTTATGAAAAATTGCGCTATTATGGGCTTTGATAGTGCTTTGTGAGCGAGCCGACCAAAGTTTCGCTGTGACGAGTGGAGGGTAACTGTGCTTGATTTGAGCAT
The DNA here is from genome assembly GCA_964655405.1 of uncultured Anaerolineaceae bacterium. GTDB lineage: Bacteria > Chloroflexota > Anaerolineae > Aggregatilineales > Aggregatilineaceae > JALSSH01. The sequence goes on from CAZZNC010000024.1 coordinate 1,012, forward strand.
CCCCGGGTGGGGTACGTACCAGTTTTCCGCCGTGCTCTTTGATTTCAACGGCACGTTGGCGCAAAACGGCCAATTGGCCGCGTCTACGCGCGCGCATTTGCAACAATTGGGGACGCATTTGGCTCTTTACGTCATTTCCGCCGACACGCACGGCACTCTGCGCGCGACACGGCGGATTTGCCTTTGCATGTGCGGCGTATTCAGGGCACACTGGGCGCAGAGGAAAAACGTCAGATGCTCGTGGAGTTGGGGCCGACGCACACCATCGTTGTTGGCAACGGGCGTAACGATGTCGCGATGTTACGGGAAGCCGCCTTGGGCATAGTCATTGCAGGCGCGGAAGGCGTAGCCGTGGAGGCCTTGTTTGCCGCTGACTTGGTCTTCCCACACATTGATGACGCGCTGGAAAGTTTGCTCAACCCGCGTCGTTTGCGGGCAACTTTGCGGGGGTGAACGTGAAAATTTCGTGATTTTCGGCCTGGCGCTTCGCTTCTGGCGGGCAGGGCACGCTGCCAACTATTGCAACCTGGCTCAAATCCGTTAGGATTAAAGAGACGGCGGAAAGACCCCTGACCTAAGAGGGATTCTTTTTCCGGCCCAGTCCGCACTATAATTGGCGTGTATCCGCTTTTGTTCGATAGCGATGAGCAGGTAATACACATGCGTTCAATCCCTCGAATTGTAGTCGTAGATGCAGTGGGCGAAGTTGCGCGTATCGTGCGCGGCGCGTTAGCGCTGCTCAACCGGCAGTTTGTGCTGGTTGAAGTGCCAACTTCTGCCGAAGCATTGGAAGAAGTCGAGAACTCCACTATTGATCTGGTCGTGACCGCGTACCAGATTCCCGGGCCGATGCAGGGCATCGAGTTGGCCGACCATATCGCCCACGAATCGTTAGGCACGCCGGTCATTGTGCTTTCCGAAGAGCACGATCCTCAACCGGATGTTCAGACATTGGCGAACGCCCCTTTTCAGCTTTTTGTGCGACCGGTGGCCGAGCCGTTCTTGCGCGGTTTGCGCGTGGCGTTGGACGGAGAAGCTGCTGTTTCCGCTGAAGAAGACCAAGTGGCTGCTGGCTTGGATTATGGCCCGTTGCCTTCTGTGGATGCCGGCAAAGTGCGTGAAATGGTCATTGACCTCATCCGCGATGTGGGCGCGATGGGGATTGTCGTGGCCGACCGCACCGGTCGTGTTTTGGTAGACGAGGGCGCGACGGGCTACATCGACCGCGAAACCCTGGCGGCTATTTTGGGGCCGATGTTTGCGCGTGTGGCGGAAATCAGCCCTTTGATCGGTGGGCAGGCGGGCGCGTTGCATTATTATAGCGGCGAACGCCTGGATGTTTTTGGGTTGGCGCTGGGCTATCATTATCTGATGTTCTTGATCTTTGAGGGGGAGAACCGCCGCGCGATGGCCTCGGTGATGCTTTACGGGCGGCAAGCGGCCAACCAATTGATCGAGATGCTGGGGGAGGACGCTTATCGTCTCCAGCGTGCCGAAGCCGCCGCCGCTGAAGCGCCTGCGGCCAAGCCCGAACGTCCAACGGCTCCACAGGCCAAAGCAGCTACGCCCGCGCCGGTGGCAGAATTCGTACCGACACCAGCGCAAGTTTCCACCGATGCCGTCGCCAATTTGGACGTGGAGGCGCTGTTTGCCCAGTCTATTGACGAAGGATTGGCCGATACGCTCTTTGATCCCGAAGAGCTGGGCAGCCTGGCTGAGGCCATCCAGGACGACGACGAAACGCACGTCGGCTACGACGAGGCGATTGACATGGGGATTTTGGACGAGTAAACAGCTTGTTATTTTTGTGCATCTAGCCCACTTTACAGTGGGCTTTTTTAGTGCATACCGTCACGCACCAAACGCGCCAATTGGCTCTGTGAGCGTCATAGTGAGTGTGGTATGCTTCAAACGTGGCACGGTCGAAGCGGCTAGGTTTGTTTGGGCTGTGCAGTGGGAACGATGGTTACGTTTAAGGTTATTTTTCGGAGATGGTGTCCATGAGTAAATCCCAGGTGCCCAGTGATCTTGAAATCGCCCAGGCTGCAGAAGTGCGCCCCATTTTGGAGATTGCAGCTAAACTCGGGCTTACGGAAGACGACCTCGATCTTTACGGGAAATACAAAGCTAAAGTACATCTTTCGGTGCTGGAAAAGTTTAAGGATCGTCCCCGAGGTAAATACATTGATGTAACGGCTATCACGCCGACCCCGCTTGGCGAGGGCAAAACAACCACCAGCGTCGGGCTGACCCAGGCGCTGGGCAAGTTGGGGCGCAATTCTGTGCTCTGCATCCGTCAACCCAGCATGGGGCCGACCTTTGGCATCAAAGGCGGGGCGGCAGGCGGCGGTTACAGTCAGGTGATCCCGATGGAGGACTTTAACCTCCACCTCACCGGCGATATTCACGCTATTGGTGTGGCACACAACTTGGTGGCGGCAGCGCTGGATACGCGCATGTACCACGAAAGCCGCCAGAGCGACGAAGCCTTGGCGCGGCGTGGCATCAAGCGCCGCTTGGATATCGACCCCGACACCATCACTTGGAACCGCGTGGTGGATGTTTGCGACCGCAGTTTGCGCGCCATTGAAATTGGGCTGAACGACAACAAAATGCGTGATGGTTCACCCAGCCCCATTTTCCCGCGTCGCACAGCTTACGACATCACCGTCGCCAGCGAATTGATGGCGATCTTGGCGTTGACCAGCGGCCTGAAGGACTTGCGCGAGCGGGTGGGGCGCGTGGTCGTGGCGCTGAACAAGCAGGGCGAACCGGTCACGTTGGAGGATTTGGGCGTTGCCGGCGCGGTCGCCGTGCTGATGAAAGACACGCTCATGCCCAACCTCATGCAGACGTTGGAAGGGCAACCCGCGTTTGTGCACGCAGGCCCCTTCGCCAATATTGCGCACGGCAACAGCAGCATCCTCGCCGACCAGATCGCGTTGCGTATGGGCGAGTATGTGGTGACTGAAAGCGGCTTTGGCGCTGATATTGGCATGGAAAAATTCTTCGACATCAAGTGCCGCTATTCCGGCCTTGTGCCCAATGTGGTTGTGCTGGTGGCGACTATTCGCGCGCTGAAGATGCACGGCGGCGGGCCGAAGGTTTCCCCAGGTGCGCCCCTGGACAAGGCTTACACCACCGAAAATTTGGAGTTGCTGGAAAAAGGCAGCGCCAACATGGTGCACCATATCCAGATCGCGCGCAAATTCGGCGTGCCGGTGGTGGTGGCGGTCAACCGCTTCTCCCACGACACCGAAGCCGAGATTGCCCTGGTCAAGCGCATTGCGCTAGAAGCCGGCGCAGAAGCTGCCGTCATGTCCAACCATTGGGCAGAAGGTGGCGCCGGTGCGGTGGAGCTGGCCGAGGCGGTGGTGGCCGCAGCGGAAAAACCGAGCGAATTCCGCTTCCTTTACGACCTGGATCAGCCGATCAAAAACAAGATCGAGATCATCGCCAAAGAGGTTTACGGCGCGGACGGCGTGGAATTTTCCGAGTTGGCCGAACAGCAGATTGCGCGTTATGAGGCGGCGGGCTTTGGCAATTTGCCGATCTGCATGGCGAAAACACACCTTAGCTTGAGCCATGACCCCTCGCTCAAGGGCGTTCCGAAAGGCTTCACCGTGCCGGTGCGCGAGGTGCGTGCCAGTGTCGGGGCGGGGTTCGTCTATCCGTTGCTGGGCACGATGAGCACCATGCCCGGGTTGCCCACGCACCCCGCTTTTATGAATGTGGACATTGACGAGGATGGCCGCGTAGTTGGGCTGTTCTAAAAGAAATTCACAGCCATTGCAAAGGCGAATGGTGCAACAGGCTCGAGCGATTCTTGCCGATGAGCGTGTTGTGCCTTTGCCTCTTTTGTGTTTTTTGTAGATTTTCCCCTAAACTCCGTTTGCGTTTCGCCGATTCTAATAGTATGCTTGCTAAGTGTAAGCTGGGCTAGCGGGTCACGGCATGGCAAAAGGCCTCCCTGGCTCGTGCATCGAAGTTCCTCCGCAGCTAGGCACACACACCACAAACGGTAAGTCATGCTGTAAACTGTGATTTATGCACGAGGCAAATCCACATAAAGTTTGTACAATAAGATCATGTGGCTGTTCGATAACGTTCACGTTCCAAAGGCGACGAGGGCGCGCCACATGGCCTGAAGTGTGCCGTAGCCTGTTCAGGCCTGTATAGGTTCAAGTTTAAGGAGTCGAAGTATGAAACGCTTTAATTGGTTGCTTGTGCTCGTTTTGGTTGTTTCCGCCATGAGTTTTGGTGTGGTGGGCGCCAATAGTGACGTGCCTGCCAGCGAAACTGTCGCTCGCAGCGCGGACACCATTATCGTCGGCACGACCGACAGCATTTCCAAGCTCGACCCCGCCGACGCCTACAGCTTCCACGACTGGGAGCTGCTGCGCAACGTTAGCGAAGGTCTGCTGAAACTGACGCCTGGCACCACCGATCTGGAACTGGGCATCGCGGCGGACTTCCCGGAAGTTTCCGAAGATGGGCTGACCTACACCTTCACGCTCAAACCCGACCTCAAATTTGCCGACGGCACGCCTTACGGCGCTGAGGAAGTAGCTGCCAGCATCCAGCGCGTGATCGATCTCGACGGCGATCCGGCGTGGTTGGTGCAAGCCTATGTGGACACGGTCGCGGCGGTGGACGGCAAAGTCGTGATCACGCTCAGCGAGCGGTTCGACCTCTTCCCCTACGTGATTGCTACCGTGCCTTACGTCGTGGTAAACCCGAACGTCTACCCGATGGATGCCATTGACAACTTCCCCGAGGCCATTTACGGCAACGGCGCGTATATCCTCAAAGAGTACGTACCGGAAGAGCAGGCGGTTTTCGAGGCCAACCCGTACTATCACGACACACCGGCCAAGACCCCCAATATCATCGTGCGCTACTACCAGGACTCCCCGCAGATGGCGTTGGCGCTGGAAACGGGCGAAATTGACGTGGCGATGCGTACCCTGGCCTTCACCGAGCTGCAACGGCTGCGCGAAACCGAGGGCATCAGCATCGTTTCGGCTCCTGGCCGCATCATCTACATTGTTTTCCAACACCAGAGCGAAGTTGGCGGCAACGTTCACATCCGCAAGGGCTTTTCTTACGCCGTTGATCGCGACGAAATTGTGGATCGTGCACTCAGCGGCGCGGTTTCCCCGCTTTACTCTATGATTCCCCCCGGGTTCTTGGGCGCTAACGAAGCGTTCTTGGACAAATACGGCTTTGCGGACGTGGAAAAGGCCCGTGAGGAATTCGAGCAAGCCGGTTGCACCGAAGAAGCCAAGTGCAGCTTCGATCTGTGGTATCCGCCGGAACACTACGGCGATACGATGGTGGATGTGGTGACCGTGATCAAAGAGCAGCTGGAACGCACGGGTGTTGTGGAAGTCAATTTGCAGGTGGCCGAATGGAGCACCTACATTGACGCCGCGACCTCTGGCGACTACCCGATCTTCATGCTGGGCTGGTTCTTTGATTTCGCCGATAGCTCCAACTACATCGATCCCTTCGCCGAGTGCGGTGGGTCGGACAACATGGGCGTTTTCTATTGCAGCGAGCAAATGGATGAATATATCCAGCAAGCCCGCGCGCTGGTCAACGATCCGGAAGCTCGCGCCAAGGTATACGAAGACTTGCAGGCGCTTTACGCTGACGACGTGGTGACCTTGCCGATCTACGTGGGCACGGAAAACTACGCTTACCGTGACGACGTTTCCGGTGTCGTCTTCGGCTCATCGCTTGAGTTCCACTTCAAGCTGCTGGAAAAGGCCGACTAAGCGCAACGGTGCTTGTTCATCATGAACGTTTCCGGCGGGGTGCGTTTAGAGCGCCTCGCCGGATTTGATTGGCCTCATGGACCGTGCCTTGATAGAACGGTGCGCCTAAAACTTTTGACCGCGCGCTGTGTTTTTAGGTAAGATGGTGACGTGTGTGGTAAGTATTTTGGGACTATAGCTTATCAAGCGGTATGATCCTTTGAGCATCCGCGCTGCGTCTGGCGACGTGTTACGGCGGATCTCTTCGTAGCCATCCGCACGAAAGAGCGAGCGTTATGGAGCTTACGTTTCAATCGTTGTGCATTGGCAGCTTCGGCTTGATCGGGCTGTTTTTGCTCTACGCCATCACCAAAGGCAGCCCTTCACTGCGCAGCTTTATCATCACCCGGGTTCTTCTCACGATCCCGATGGTGTGGATTTTGGTGACGGTGGTGTTTCTTTTTATGCGTGTGTTGCCCGGTGACCCGATCAAATCGCGTATGAAACCAGGCACCGATCCTGCCAAGATCGCGCATATTCGAGAGCAATTGGGGCTAGACGACCCGATCCAGGTTCAATACGTGAATTATCTCACCGGTTTGGTGCGCGGGGATTTGGGCGTTTCGATTGTGGGCGAAGAACGTCCCGTTGCCGAGCAGATCACCGAGCGTCTACCGGCTACCATCGAGTTGGTCATCCCCGCCGCGTTGCTGATGTTGATCTTCGGCATTTCCAGCGGCGCCTATGCAGCGGACAAACACAAGAAGCCGCCGGATGTAGTCATTCGGCTGGGGGCGGTGTTCATCTACTCCATTCCTATCTTTTGGATGGGCTTGATGCTTCAATTGGTTTTCAGTCGTCGCTTGGGGTGGTTGCCGGTGGCGGGCAGAATCAGCCCCGAAGTGCCCTTGGTGCGCCATACCAACATCTTGCTTATCGACAGCATCTTCACCAACCAGGCTGTCCAGGCGGTGCTGGTGTTTCTGTTGGTTTGCGTGGGATTGCCGCTGAGCCGGATTTGGGGTGGTTTGATCCGTCGCTATTGGTACGATCATGCGTCGGCGGACTGGTTGGAAGAGTGGGCCGGACGTATTCACGTTGCAGTGGTCTTGGCGCTGCTGTTTTTGATCGCCCTGACTTTGCATCCGAACTGGGTGGCGCTGAAAAATGTGCTCAGGCATTTGGTCTTGCCGATGGTGACTTTGAGCCTGGCATTGGTAGGCGTTTTTGTGCGCCTGACGCGCGCTAATATGATCGAGACGCTGCAAGAAGACTACATCATCGCAGCGCGAGCACGCGGCGTGCCGGCGCGTACCGTTGTTTATGTACACGCTTTGCGCAACACCTTCATCCCCATTCTGACGTTGATCGGCTTGCAAGTGGCGATTCTCTTTGCGGGCGCGGTGTTGACCGAAACGACCTTCTCTTGGCCCGGGATGGGCCTGATGCTGCGTGACGGGATCGCGCTGCGTGATTACCCGCGTGTGCAAGGGGGCGTCGCCGCGTTTGCGGTGCTGATCGCTATAACCACGATGTTGATGGATATTCTCTATGCGTTCATTGATCCGCGCATTCGGTACTAAGGGGTGAAAAGGCCGTGACACAACAAGTTGACATGCAACCTGATCCCCCTGAACAGTCCCAATGGCAGACCGATCTGCAAAACGTCGGTGTGTGGCGCAAATTTTTGCAGATGAGTCGTTGGCATGGCGTCAACTGGTGGCTGATGGTCATCAGTGCCATAGGTGTGCTGGTCTTCGTGATCATTGCACTTTTCCCAAGTTGGTTTGCTCCCTACGGTCATAACGAAGAGGCAGGCCCCAGCCGTTTGCCCCCGGGCCAAAAGCCGGACAACTACGTGCTGATTGTGCACAAAGAGTCTCCGTATACGAACTTCCAGAGCCTCGACGAGGGCGTCGAAAGTGCGTCCCAAGCGGCCAAAGTGGGCGTGCGCAATGAAGTTGCCAGCCGCATTATCAGCGAGCAACGCAAAACGCACAATATGCTTGGCCCGCGTCCTGTGCGTGTTTTCGACCGCACGGTCGAGCAGTTTTTGCAAGGCGTCGTGGACGGGGATTATGTGGCTGTGCTGCTCAACGAAAAATACACGGATGCGCTGGGCGATTTCCCCGATCTTGAAGAGGTTGGCTATGTCGGCCAGGTGCATAAGCATGGCTTTTTGCTGGGCACGAATATCTTGGGGTTTGACGTGTTCAGCCGCATCATCTACGGCACACGCAACACGTTGCTCATCGGCATGTCCTCGGCGATCTTTGCGGCGCTTTTGGGCATCCCGATAGGGCTGCTGAGCGGCTTTTGGGGCGGCTGGCCGGATCGTTTGCTGACACTGACGATGGATAGTCTCTACAGCTTCCCCGGGTTGATCTTGGCGATTGCGATTGCGGCAGTGCTCGAACCGGGCATCGGCAACATCATCTTGGCGATTGCCGTGATCTACATTCCCACCTACTTCCGCATCGTGCGCGGGCAAACGCTGGCGATCAAGCAAGAGCTTTATGTCGAAGCTGCGCGTGCATTGGGGGCGGGGCGGGTGGCGACGTTGGCACTGTACATCTTCCCGAATGTGTTGGCCTCGGTCGTGGTGATCTTCTCGGTCAACGTGGCGGACGCGATCCTCACCGGTGCAGGGCTGTCGTTCATCGGTTTGGGGCTGCCTGTGACCACGCCGGAATGGGGTGCAGACCTCGCCAAAGGGCAAGAAAGCATCCAATCGGCTTGGTGGTTGGTGACCTTCCCCGGCATTGCCATTGCGATGCTGACGCTGGCTTTTAGCGTGCTGGGCGAAAGCGTCTCGGAAATCCTCAACCCGCGCTTGAACCGTCAATGAGCGGCGCGGGCAAGCTAGAAAGAGGTGTGAGCATGGCGGCTGAACAGTCGGAATCTACGGGCGTAGCGCACCGCTCCACACGCTTGGGGGCGCAAGGCGAACCCCTGATGCGCGTCCGCGATCTGCACGTGGAATACGCCACCCGTCGCGGCCCGCTGAGCGCCGTTGACAATCTTTCGCTGGATATTTATCGCGGCGAGATTTTGGGCTTGGTGGGCGAAAGCGGCTGCGGCAAGTCCACGTTTGGCAAAGCCTTGATGCGCATGATCCAACCCCCGGGACAGATCACCCGAGGTCAGTTGATTTTTGACGGCGTGGACTTGATGAGCTTGCCGGAAACAGAAATGCGCGCGGTGCGTGGTGCGCGCATCAGCATGATCTTTCAAGACCCGATGACCTCGCTCAACCCTGTGCAGCGCATTGACGAGCACATCATCGAGGCAATCCGCGTGCATCAACCGGAAATCAGCCGGCGAGAGGCACGCCGCCGCGCGGTGGAGCTGATCGAGCGGCTTGGCATCGGGGCTAAGCGTTTGGAGGATTACCCGCACCAACTGAGCGGCGGGATGCGTCAGCGTGTGATGATCGGGCTGGCGTTGGCGTTGAAGGCGAACATCATCATTGCAGACGAGGCCACGACTTCGCTGGATGTGATTGTAGAGGCTAAATTCTTGGACTTGTTGCGCGAGCTGCGCGACGAGCTGAACTTGACCATCATCCTGATCACGCACAACATCGGCATCGTGGCGGAGCTTTCTGACCGCGTTGTCGTGATGTATGCGGGGCGCATCGCAGAAGTGGCCGACGTGGATGTGCTCTTCCACCAACCCAAACACCCTTATACGCAAGGGCTGCTCAAGTCGGTGCCCAACATTGACCTGGACGGCGACGAGCTTTACCGTATGCCCGGCAGCCCTCCCAACCTCATCGATCCGCCGAGCGGCTGCCGTTTTCATCCGCGCTGCCCGCACGCGCTGCCGATCTGTGCGCAGCATGAGCCGACGTTGGCCGCACTGCCGTCGGAAAAGGACACTTCGGCGCAGCTTTCCGAGCATCTTGTCCACTGCTGGCTGTATCAGGAACACGGTGAGTGACCATGAGCGATCAAGTACAAACGCCACCGGCCCCCGCGCCCGCGTCTGAAGAGACGCACGACGTGTTGTTGAGCTTGCGCGATGTCAAAAAATACTTCCCGATCAAACAGGAATTTTTTGAAAGTTTCTTCAACGAGCCGCAATACGTGCGTGCAGTGGACGGGGTGAGTTTCGACATACATCGTGGCGAAGTCTTTGGGCTGGCGGGAGAAAGCGGCAGTGGCAAGACGACCACCGGTCGCCTGGCGATTCGCCTGCTCGAACCGACAGCAGGGCAGATCAACTTCGACGGCATGGACATTAGCCATTTGCCAGAGCGCCGTTTGCGCAAATTGCGCCGCCGGATGCAGCCGATCTTCCAAGACCCCTTCGCCAGCATGAACCCACGTATGACCATCGGGCAGGGCGTGGCACACGGGTTGAAGATTCACAAATTGACGAGCAACGGGGCTGAAACGCGCCAGCGCGTGATGGAGATGCTCGCGCGTGTGGGGTTGAACCCGCCCGAAACGTTCTACGGGCGCTATCCGCACCAGATTTCCGGTGGGCAGCGTCAACGTGTGGTGATCGCGCGTGCGCTTGTGTTGGGGCCGGAGCTGATCATGGCCGACGAGCCGATTGCGATGGCCGACGTTTCGGTGCGTGCTGTGCTGCTGGACTTGATGAAAGAGTTGCAAGAGGAACTCAACTTGACTTACCTCTTCATCACCCACGACCTGGCGACCGCCAAGTACATTTGCGACCGCATCGCCATCATGTACTTGGGGCAAATCGTGGAAGTGGGCGACATCCGCAGCATCTACCGCGAGCCGCGTCACCCGTATACCGAGGCGCTCTTGGCCGCCGTGCCCGTGCCGGACCCGCGTCATCGGCGCAACAAGCCCATGCCGCGCGGTGAAATCCCGAACCCGATCAATCCGCCCAGCGGTTGCCGTTTTCATCCACGTTGCCCACTCGCCAAGCCGATTTGCAGCGAAGTCGCGCCGACGTTGCTGCCTGTCTCCGGCGACCCGACGCATTTGGCCGCGTGCCATTTGCGCACGGGCGACTATCAAGACTTGGATCGCTAGCGGCTGTTCTTTTTGGACGCCTGCTGTCCCCGAACGAAAAAAAACCGAAAGGTATACGCCTTCCGGTTTTTTTGTGCGTCAACACGCGGCCAAGAACGTTAGACGCTTGGCTGCATTGCCAGGGCCAAGTTGGGATCGATCTTGACCCCAGGCCCCATAGTGCTGGTCACGACGACACGCCGTGCATACGTTCCTTTGGCAGAAGCCGGACGATTGCGCCGAATGGCGTCCATCATCGCGGCCAGGTTGTCCAGCAACTGCTGTTCGCTGAAGCTGACCTTGCCAATGGGTGCGTGAATGTTGGCGGTTTTGTCGTTGCGGAACTCTACACGACCGGCTTTTGCTTCTTGGATGGCGCGGGGCAAGTCTTCTGCCTGTACCAGCGTGCCGGCTTTGGGGTTGGGCATGAGGCCCTTGCGCCCCAGCACACGCCCCAAGCGCCCGATCTTGCGCATCATTTCCGGCACAGCGAGCGCCACGTCAAAATCTGTCCAGCCGTCGTTGGCGATCTTGGCGATCACGTCGTCGTCTGCGATGATGTCCGCGCCTGCCTCTTCCGCGATCTTGGCGGCTTCACCTTCGGCGAAGACCAACACGCGCACGGTCTTGCCCAGTCCGTGCGGCAAGATCACCGTCGAGCGCACTTGTTGATCGCTGTGGCGCGGGTCAATGCCCAGGCGCACGTGCAATTCGACCGTTTCGTCGAACTTTGCCGGCGCGGTTTCCTTCACCAGCTTGATCGCCTCTTCGGGCGTGTAGAGCTTGTCGGGGTCAATCTTTTCGGCAGCAGCCAGGTATTTTTTGCCGTGTTTCGGCATGGTATGCTCCTTTGTGGTGCGTATGGGCTTTGCGCCCTCCCACCGGTTCTATATGTGACGGGTCAGTCTACGATCTCGATGCCCATGCTGCGGGCTGTGCCTTCGATCTGGCGCATTGCGCCTTCAACGTCAATCGCGTTCAGGTCTTTCATCTTGATCTCGGCGATCTCGCGCACCTGTTCGCGCGTGAGCTTGCCCACTTTGTCGCGGTTCGGCTCGGCAGAGCCTTTGTCCACGCCAGCCGAGCGGCGGATAAGGAAGGCCGCGGGGGGGCTTTTGAGCACGAACTTGAACGAGCCATCGCTGAAGATCGAAATTTCCGCAGGGACGATCTCCCCGATACGGCTGCCGGTACGGGCGTTGTATTCCTTGCAAAACGCCGAGATGTTGATCCCGTGCTGTGCCAACGCTGGCCCGATGGGGGGCGCGGGCGTGGCCTTGCCTGCCGGAATCTGCAACTTGACAACAGCTTTCAGTTTCTTGGCCATGTGTTTGTCCTTTTTGCTTTCGTCCGTTCATACATAGAGCGGCCCCCTGGGGGGACGCTCTGGAAAACGCTCAGTCATGCTGCTGGCTTGGGGTGGGCGCTAGGCTTTTTCCACCTGCAAGAAGTCCAATTCCACAGGCGTTTCGCGCCCGAAAAACGACACCAGCACGCGCACTTTGGCGCGCTCCATGTCAATATCGCTGACCGTGCCCATGAAATCGTTGAATGGGCCACTGATGATACGCACGCGCTGCCCGGGCTTGAAAGTCACCTTGAGCTTGGGGGCTTCGGCTTCCATGCGCCGCATAATCTGCGCGATCTCTTCCGGTCGCAGCGGGGTTGGCTCGTTGCCCATGCCCACGAAACCGGTCACGCCCGGTGTGTTGCGCACCACGTACCACGAGTCCTCGTCCATGATCATCTGCACGAGGATATAGCCCGGGAAAACGCGGCGCTCGATTTTGCGGCGTTTGCCTTCGCGGACTTCGATCTCTTCTTCGGTCGGCACGACCACGTCGAAGATTTTGTCCTGCATCCCCATCGTTTCGATGCGTTGCTCGATGGCGTGTTGGACTTTGTTTTCCTGGCCGGAATAGCAATGCACAACGTACCATTGCCTATCGTCTTGGGGATCGGCGTTTGCTCCGTCCTGCGCGTCTTCCCCCAGCACCGAGGCGATGTCCCCAAGCTGTTCGCTACGTTGGCTGGGCTGTGCCTCGGATGCGCCCGTGTTGGTTTCTCTATCCTCGTCCAAATACACCGGCTCCGGATCGAAGTCTACGCCCTCGTCCTCGTGATAGTTATCATCCTCTAACATCACCGCCACCTACCTTTTAGCGTTCATACCTACGGACGTAGCGAACTCCTGCGACCGGTTCGGGTTGCGCACATGCTTTGGGTTGCGCAAGCGATTCAAATATAGCGACGTAGGGCCATGTAGCCGCCCCCGCCGATGATCGCCATCGCTGCTGCGACCGCTAGGAACACCGGTTCGGAGTCGGGATGGAACGCTTGGCGGAACCACCAGCTGAAAAAGGCGTCCAAAATGCCCAACCCGATGGCAAAAGCCACCGTCACAGCCAGAACCAGCAAGGTGAGATTGCGCGATTCTTCGCGGGTGGGCCAGGTGACCTTTTGCATCTCGGCGATAACACCGCGCAAGTAGGTTACGATGTTGCGCACGACCGGAATGCGGCCAATGATGCTGCGCGAGGCCTTTTGCGGCTTGGCGGCTTGGCGTGCGCTGGGGGTGGGCCGGTCTTTGCGCGGCGCCGGTTCTACGGCTGCGGCTTCCTTGGTGGAGCGCTGACGGCCCCGACGGTCGGACGTTGCCGACTGTGGGTTTTGTGCTGTTCCTGTGCGTTTACGGGCCACGATTGACTCCTCGGCAATGTGTTGATCTCTCGCCTATATCCAAGACACCGTCCCAAGGACGGTGTCTGCCACAGTGAGCGCGTCTGCAAGGCAGGGGTGGTAGGACTCGAACCCACAACCTACGGTTTTGGAGACCGTTGCTCTGCCAAATTGAGCTACACCCCTGAGTCTGGGGCCTTTGGCGTTCGCCCCAACGTCACCGACTTACTTGGTTTCGCGGTGTAATGTGTGTTTCCGGCAGCGCGGGCAATACTTGTTGAGTTCCATACGCTGCGGGTCGTTCCGCCTGTTTTTCATAGTCGTATAATTGCGTTCCTGGCATTCTGTGCAGGCCAGATGCACAACGATACGAACGTCCTTTTTCTTTGCCATCAGCTCACCTTGTCGCCCGTTACGGGAAAGTGGGCCGACGCGGCGAACGCCGGCCCCTCAGTGTCTATTCCAGGATTTCGGTAATGACGCCAGCGCCGACGGTGAGGCCGCCTTCGCGG